>CALGMC010000215.1 GCA_937959145.1 uncultured Chlorobiales bacterium | reverse complement strand
AGGAATCATCGTTTGCACGTGGGAAGGCATTTTCGCTAATCCTTATATCGTCATTACCGATACGACTTACCTTGCGGCGTTTGCTGTCATTCTCGCCGCCTCAAATCCTGTAATCGCTTTTATCGGCGGTATTCCGTTTTTAGTTCGAGTTTTTCAACTTTTGGGCGCGTATCTCGTCGAGCATTACGGCAATCGTAAACGCTTTTCAGTTCTGACCGCTATCGGCGCACGTCTGATTTGGTTGCTTGTCGTGGTTGTAGGAACGATTTGGCATGACGACGCGGGCATGATTCTGCTTGTCTTTACTGGTGTTACGCTTGTTGCTAAAATTTTTGAAACGATGCTTGGCATGGGCTGGATGTCGTGGGCGACTGACTTAATTCCGAATCGCTTGCGTGGCAAATACTTCGGCTTTCGACTCTCCATCATGGCAGTGATGAATGTAGCCACCACTTACACCATCGGCTACATGCTCGATCTCTTCAAATCATTCGGCAATGAAGCCGATGGCTATCTCGTCATGCTCGTCATTGCCTCATTGTGCGGATTGATTACGATTATTCTGTTTCAAACGCAATATGAGCCGCCATTTCACCCCGCGCCCGACCGCAATTTTCAGCGCGATGTCTGGCTTCCCTTGAACGACGCGCATTTTCGTCCTGTCATTATTTTCAATTTGCTCTGGGCGATTGCGCAAGGCGTGGCATTAGTCTTTTTCACGGTGCAAATGATTAACGTTTTGCAGATGTCCTTCACGCAAATCGCGCTCTTCAACATCATTGTAACGATTGGGCGCGTTGCGCTTAACCCGTTTTGGGGCAAATTCACACAGCGGTTTGGCTCGAGCACCACGCTTAAAATTTGCGGCGTCTTGATTACGCTCAATCCGATTCTTTGGCTCTTTGCAACGCCTGATAACTTAGTTCCTGTTTGGCTCGATGCGCTCAACAGTGCCGTAGCATGGACAGGCTTCGAACTTGCCTCTATGAACATTCAATTCACCGATAGCAAGCCGAAAGGGCGTGCCTATTACTTCGCGTGGGTTGGCATTTCAAGCGGCATTGGCTTTTTCGTTTCAGGGTTGATTGGCGGACAACTTGCCGATTTTTTTCAGCATGTTTCCGTGCCGACGCCCGTAACTGTCTTGACTGGAAATCATTGGATTTTTCTCATCTCGTTTGTGCTTCGGATTGTGAGCCTTGCAGTGTTTTGGAAATTGCGTCCTGATATGCCGATTCTGAAATCGCTTGGCTTGAAAGTGAATTGAAATATGCTTCTGACGGACTCGAAACAAAAAAGGCGACTCGTTACGAATCGCCTTTTGCTTTTCTTGCAATACGTTTCTAGCAGTAAGCTTACTTGTCGTCGACGACTTCAAAATTGGCGTCTTTCACTTCGCCTTCTTTTGTCTTTTTTGACGCGCCGTCGCTTGCGCTCGCCGTGCCATCTTGTTGCTGATAAAGCCGCGTTGAGACTTCTTGCCACACTTTGGAAAGTTCTTCCATAGCAGGCTTGATTGTTGCCACCGAGCCGCTCTTGTGCGCTTCACGCAGGTTGTTTAGCGCATCGTTGATTTTTCGGCTGTCGTCAGCAGGCAGTTTATCGCCCAAGTCTTTGAGTTGGCGTTCGGTCGAGAAGATGAGCGCGTCCGCCGAGTTTTTGATATCGATTTCTTCTTTGCGCTTGCGGTCTTCTTCGGCGTGTGCTTTGGCATCTTCGCGCATTTTTTGGATTTCCGCGTCAGAGAGTTTGCCGCTGGCTTCAATGCGAATTTTTTGCTCTTTACCTGTGGCTTTGTCTTTTGCGGAAACGCTCAAAATGCCGTTGGCATCAATATCGAAAGTAACCTCGATTTGCGGAATGCCACGCGGTGCGGGCGGAATGCCGTCAAGATTGAATCGACCGAGCGTTTTATTATCGACCGCCATTGGTCGCTCACCTTGCAAGACGTGAATTTCAACAGACGGCTGGTTGTCAGAAGCCGTTGAGAATACTTCCGTTTTGCGGGTCGGAATGGTCGTATTAGCTTCGATGAGTTTCGTCATCACGCCGCCGAGCGTTTCAATGCCGAGCGAAAGCGGTGTAACATCGAGCAAAAGCACATCGGTAATGTCGCCTTTGAGCACGCCGCCTTGAATTGCCGCACCAATCGCGACAACTTCGTCAGGATTGACGCTTTTGTTCGGCTCTTTTCCGAAAAATTGCTTGACCATTTCTTGCACTTTCGGAATGCGCGTCGAGCCGCCTACAAGCACGACTTCGTCGATATCGCTCACTTCCAACTTCGCATTTTTCATAGCGCGTCTGCACGGCTCGAGCATGCGGTCGAAGAGGTCGGCGCAAAGGGCTTCGAACTTCGCCCGCGTGATATTGATAACGAGGTGCTTCGGTCCATCTTGCGTCGCTGTGATGAACGGAAGATTGACTTCGGTATCGGTGCGCGAGGAGAGCTCGATTTTAGCTTTTTCCGCCGCTTCTTTCAGGCGTTGAAGTGCCATTGGGTCTTTGCGCAAATCAATACCTTCCTGCTTTTTGAATTCATCGGCGAGATAGTCAATGAGGCGTTGGTCGAAGTCGTCGCCGCCAAGGTGCGTGTCGCCGTCAGTCGAGCGGACTTCGAAGACGCCATCGCCGAGTTCCAAAACAGAAATGTCGAAGGTTCCGCCGCCCAAGTCAAAAACCGCGACCTTTTCGTTAGATTTTTTCTTATCCAATCCATATGCGAGTGCCGCCGCCGTTGGCTCGTTCAAAATGCGCTTGACGTCCAAGCCCGCGATTTTACCTGCATCTTTGGTCGCTTGGCGTTGCGCATCGTTGAAATATGCTGGCACGGTAATCACCGCTTCGGTTACTTTTTCACCGAGAAAATCTTCCGCTGTTTGTTTCATCTTTTGCAGAATGAAGGCGGAAATTTCTTGCGGCGTGTATTCCTTGTCAGCAATCCGAACTTTGACGCTGTTGTTTGAGGAAATCACTTCGTAGGGCACCATTTTCATTTCCCCAGTTACTTCCGAAAAACTTCGCCCCATGAAGCGTTTGATGGAGTAGACGGTATTTTTCGGATTGGTAATCGCTTGACGCTTTGCCGGTTGCCCAACAACGCGCTCGCCCGTTTTGGTGAACCCCACAATCGACGGCGTCGTGCGCGCCCCTTCTGAATTGGCAATTACAACAGGCTCACTGCCCTGCATGACCGCAACGCATGAGTTTGTTGTGCCTAAATCAATTCCAATAATTTTACCCATTGTTGTAAGACGGTTTAGTGTGAATAAATAATGTGAATAAATAATTTTATCAATGAAACTCTGCAAATTGTTTGGAGATTCCAAACCTTTCGTCAAAACCTTTTAATCAACCCTGAATTTTTATCAACCTGAATTTTTGATGCGCTGGTAAGCGTGATTGTCGGAGTTGCGAGGACGATAGCGGTGCGGCAAATAGTAAAAGAGAAATAAAAAAAGACGCTCTCGCAGAAAAATGAACAAAACTGCGAAAGCGCCATTGAAAAAGGAGAATAACTATGAACTGGCTGTAATAATGCTTTCGCCCTTTGTTTTGTTCCCAAACACGCTATTTCAGCAAAAAAAATCATTAAGTTCAGAATTTTAACGATATTAAATTTCAATTTTGCTTTCAGAACATCCGCCACTTTCAATAAAGGAAGCCCGAGCCTAACACTCGAGCTTCTCTTTCACTTTGCCAAAACACTGCACTGCATTACTTCAAGGCAATTTCTTTGACATTTTTCACCGGCTCGACTTTGGGAAGCGTCAGGTGCAGCACACCATCTTCATACTTGGCTTCGATGTTATCCTTGTCGATGTTTTCGCCGAGTGTGAAGGCACGCGAGAAGCTGCCATAGACGCGTTCTACACGATGATAGTTCTTTTTCTTTTCTTCGGTTTCTTGTTTGCGTTCGCCACGAATGGTCAGCACATTATCTTCAATGCTGATTTTCACATCTTCCTTCTTCAAGCCTGCAAGTTCGGCTTCAATGTAGATATTCTTTTCATCTTCGGAGATATCGACGCGCATCGCATTTGGATTAAACGCTGTGTTGAAGACGGGCATTGTATCACGGAATACATCGTCAAAGACACGGTCGATAGCGGCAAACGGATTTTGATTGAACTTGACTAACATTGTTAGTTCCTCCTATTTCGTTTGATTTAGTTAAAGTTACTTTTGAACTTGTTTTCACCTCTTCTTGAATCAACTCCCGTGCCAATGCTCGTCTTGCTCGTTTTAACCTGCCATATCGTTGATGTTGAGAAACTTATTCCGAAGTCAGTCAGGCTAAAGAAGCAAGTCTATCCTGCCTGCGTCAGAAGGCTCTGAAAAATTGTCATTTCAAGATTGAGTATATTAAAACCTCTTTCGCTCGTTATGCGTTAAAGGAAGAGGTAATTTTGTTTTCAGGAATAGGTGCGGGGAAAACTTGACGGCTTTTTGAAAGCGTTTTTTTTCTGAATTTTATTCCAACTTAAAGTTAAGCGAGGTGATTGATGATGCGGATTCAGCGTTTCTGTTCAGTGCTTCTGCTGGCATCTTTGCTCTTGATGATTTCCATGTTGACGGCGGGCTGTTATACGCAGTTTGCCACAACGAACTCGATTGAGCGCATTGCTTCTCCGAGTGAAGTCGATGTAGAAGAACTCGTTGAGAATGGCGGCAGTGTTACGATTAACAATTATTACGACAGTTACTATGCGCGCTTTATGCGTCCGACGATTTACGGCTTTGGCGGTGCGTGGGGTTGGTATGACCCATTCTGGGATTATCCGCTTTGGTATACGCCCGTCATTGCACCGATTGGCTGGTATGGCTTCGCGCCAATATATTATGGTTGGGGTTGGAATCGCTGGGGCTGGAATCCCTATTTCCCGCCATATTGGGGCGGCAGTGGCATTGCCTCTACTCAACCTGTTGGAACACGCCGAACTGGTATCGGTCGCATGCGCGACAATGGCATGACAAACACGCTCTATCCTTCATCGCTGCGTGCTGGCTCTTCAAGCGACGGGGGCATAGCACCATCTAATTCACGCCGACAGCGCGAAAGCACAACAAGCACTACACCTGCCGATGCGAGCCGCCGCACCAACACAGGCAGATCTGTCGAGCGTAAATCAGATGGAAAATCCAAAGAAAAAGACGGCGGTTACTCCGCTCCATCTCGGCGGCAATCGAGCGGCGAACGACGCGCACCGTCGTATTCCGCGCCTGCACAACGCGGCTCTTCGCCGTCTTCTGCACCCTCTCGCGGAAGTAGCGGCTCTTCTGGCTCGTCTTCTTCTGGCTCGTCAGGTCGACGACAACGATAACCTATCAATACAATGAAACACACACTTATTCTCGGACTTGTTTTTCTTGCGGCAGGTTGTGGCTTTACCAAAATGACTCACCCCGAAGTCGAGGTCTTAGACCCTGATTCAAAAAAGTTTTTGATGGAGCAGGTTTCTGTGCTTTCCAAGTGTGGCAGTTGTCATGAGAATTTGACCGATAAATACACCGTCTATAGCAAAGCCGTCAAAAACAAAACGAGTTTAGATAAAATCAATTTAGTTCGTTCTGATGCGTTCAACGGTGCGGAAATGCGCGGCTACGACAACTACGCCGAGAGCGAATTTGGGTTTTATTACTTTTACCCTTGGTGGTATGATAATTACATCGTCAGTTCAAGGCTCTACAACAGCACGCCGATTACGGGCAATGAAGAAGTTACAGACGAGCGTCGCCGTCGACAAAGTTATCGGCGCGGGTCAGGTCGCTTACGGCTTTCTTCGCCAACAACGCCGACCTCCACTGTCGCCGCGCCCGCACCGTCCGTTGCGCCGAGCGCGCCAGCAACGTCCTCTGCAAATCCGAATCGCACAACAAACTCAAACGATGATAACGGCAACAACCGACGCCGCACCACCGAAAGCAGTCCAACAACTGATCCAACGCGCCGACAAGGCGATAACCAAACCCCGCCCGCGCAACCCGAAAAGCGCGAAGGCGGACGAAGCCGATAAGCATAACGGCTTTTCAAACTCTTGACGAAAGAATCTTGACTTTAATCCCATCAATTTTTGAAATGAGACTCACAAAGTTTTTTCTCCTCTCAACAATCTGCTTTTTTTCCGTTGCGGCGCACGCACAAAACGAACTTGACGCCATTCGCTTCAGCCAGCAAGGAGTTGGCATTGGCGCACGCGCACTCGGCATGGGCGGCGCATACACGGGCGTCGCTAATGATTACAGCGCGATTTTCTACAACCCCGCAGGACTCGGTCAAATCAAGCGCATGGAGTTCAATCTCGGATTTGACTTTTATCAGTTCAACAGCAATGCCACTTATCTCAACAGCACGCAAAACGCCACCAATAGCCGCACGGCCATTCAGTCGCTCGGATTTGTGATGCCATTTCCGACTTATCAAGGCAGTTTTGTTTTGGCGTTCGGCTACAACCGTCAAGCC
>CALGMC010000214.1 GCA_937959145.1 uncultured Chlorobiales bacterium | reverse complement strand
ATGCTCTTTATCGCGCTCATGTCGCTCTACGAATTTACCACGATGCTCAACCACAAGCAGATTTATCCAATTCGTTGGCTGATGATGCTCTTTTGCGCGGCGATTCTCATCAATCACAAGTTCCGCGTGGTGTCGACCTTTGATTTTATGTTGCTTGCCGTTTTTCTCTTTCCCTCGATTGAACTCTTCCGAAAGCGCGGCACGCCGATTCAAAACATCGGTGCGTCGTTTCTGTGCCTGTTTTACATCTCGTTTCCCTTCGTCTCACTGCTCGATATGCGCACTTACGACAAAGAGGGAATTTTCATCACGATGATTTTTCTTGCGGTGTGGATGTCGGATACCTTTGCTTATTTCGGCGGAAAATTCTTGGGCGGAAAAATCATCAAAACAAAATTTTCGGAGCGATACAGTCCGAAGAAAACTTGGGAAGGATTTTTCACAGGCTCAATCGCCAGCGTCATTACGACCGTGATTTTCTATCATACGCTGCTCTCGCAACTTTTCGCCTATCATCACATCTTGATTCTTGGCATCTTGATTGGCTTGCTCAGCCCGATTGGCGATTTGATTGAATCAATGTATAAGCGCGATAGCGGCGTGAAGGATTCTTCGGGCTTGATTCCCGGACACGGCGGATTTTTAGACCGATTCGATTCGCTTTGTTTTATTGCGCCCGTCGTCTTTCTTTATTCGCGCTATTTGATGAACATTGGATAAACGATTTTCAACCTACTTTTTAATTCACAATGTCGGAACAACAGACCAACACACACATCGAAGACCTAAACGATTTAATGCGTCAGCGCAGAGAAAACCTTGTCAAACTGCGCGAACTCGGCATTGAGCCTTATCCGTATTCGTTTCCTGTAACGCACTACGCAAAGCCACTTGTGGAAACCTTCGTCGATGGCGAAAAGACCGATGTCGCTGTTGCAGGCAGAATCATGACCATTCGCAACATGGGCAAGGCGTCGTTTTTTCACATTCAAGATTCAACGGGCAAAATTCAAATTTATTTGCGCAAAGATGATGTCGGCGAAATGACTTACAAAGCGTTCAAATACTTCGACATCGGCGACATTGTCGGCGTTCATGGCTACACCTTCCGCACGAAGACGGGCGAAGTTTCCGTTCACGCAACGAAGCTTGAGATGCTTTCAAAATCGCTCCGTCCAATTCCCGTTGCCAAAGAGCAGGAAATTGATGGCAAGAAAGTCGTCTATGATGCGTTCAGCGATAAGGAGCAACGCTACCGCATGCGCTATGTGGATTTAATCGTCAATCCGCAGGTGCGCGAGGTGTTCATGAAGCGTGCGAAACTCATTCAAACAATTCGCGACTTTTTGAACAGCCTGAACTTGTTGGAAGTCGAGACGCCAATTCTGCAACCGGTCTATGGCGGCGCGTCCGCGCGTCCGTTCACGACGCACCACAACGCGCTCGATATGAAACTCTTTTTGCGCATTGCCAACGAACTCTACCTCAAACGCCTGATTGTCGGCGGCTTCGATGGCGTCTATGAATTTGCCAAAGTCTTTCGCAACGAAGGCATGAGCCGATTCCACAACCCCGAATTTTCCATGCTCGAGTTTTATGTGGCTTACAAAGATTACAACTGGATGATGCAAACGGTTGAAGTTTTGTTTGAAAAAATTGCAATGGCGGTTAATGGAACAACGCTTGTGAAAGTCGGCGAGCATGAGGTGAATCTCAAAGCCCCGTATCGCAAACTCACGATGGCAGAAGCCGTCAAAGAATACACAGGCAAAGAGATTGAGGGCAAGAGCGAAGACGAACTTAGAGCGATAGCAGGCGAACTTGGCTTGAAGCTCGACCCAAAAATCGGAAGCGGAAAAATCATTGACGAAATTTTCGGCGAATTTGTCGAGCCGAAACTCATTCAGCCGACGTTCATCATGGATTATCCAATTGAAATGTCGCCCCTCACTAAAAAGCACCGAAGCAAGGCAGGCTTGGTTGAGCGGTTCGAGTTGATTGTAGCAGGAAAAGAAGTTTGCAATGCGTATTCGGAACTCAACGACCCGATTGACCAACGCGAGCGATTGGAAGAACAAGCCGCACTGCGCGAGCGCGGCGACGACGAAGCCATGGGCGTCGACGAAGATTTCCTTCGTGCAATCGAGTTCGGCATGCCACCAACGGCAGGTATCGGCATTGGCATTGACCGCCTCACGATGCTCATCACTGGTCAAGAATCGATTCGCGATGTGATTTTCTTCCCGACCATGAAGCCTGAATAACACACCGCTGAACGCAATTCAATCAAGGGCAATGGCAATGGTAAAACTCTTAATCGTTGATGATGAAAAAAACACGCGCGACGCGCTCTCCGACGGCTTGGTCAAGCCTGACGAACGACAAGTCTTTACCGCCGCAACGCCCAAAGAAGCCATGAAAATTTTGAACGAGGAAGATATCGACCTCGTGCTCACTGACCTGAAAATTCAAGAGCCTGACAGCGGCGTGCGTTTGCTCAAAGAAATCAAAAAGTATGACCCGAACATCGTCGTGGTGATGATGACAGCCTACGGCTCAATCGACACAGCAGTTGAAGCCATGAAACTGGGGGCTTACGACTACATTCAAAAGCCGTTCCGAATGAGCGATATTCGCCGCTTGATTCAACGCGCTTTGGAAACGCGCATGCTCTTGGTCGAGAACGCCAAACTGCGTCAGCAAGTTAGCGGACGATTTCTCTCGAAAAACATTGTCGGCTTCAGTCCGCTTTGGCGCGAGATTATGGCGTCGGTTGAAACCGTTGCCCCCTCGCGTGCGACCGTGCTACTCTTGGGCGAAAGCGGAACAGGCAAGGAAGTTGTCGCGCGTGCCATTCACGAATTGAGCGGTCGGCGCGATAAGCCGTTCGTCAAAATCAACTGCGGCGCACTGCCCGAACAACTCTTGGAATCCGAACTCTTCGGCTACGAAAAAGGCGCATTCACCAATGCTATCAAACAAAAACGCGGACGCTTCGAACTTGCCAACGGCGGCACGATTTTCCTCGATGAAATCGCCGATATGCCCACACACTTGCAAGTCAAACTCCTTACCGTGTTGCAAGATGGCGAGTTCCAACGCCTCGGCAGCGAAGAAACACTGAAAACCGATGTGCGCGTCATTGCCGCAACGAACAAAGACATCGACGAAGAAATCGCCGAAGGACGATTCCGCGAAGATTTATACTACCGTTTGAATGTGATTCGGCTTGAACTGCCACCGCTTCGCCAACGCCGTGATGACATCATTCCGCTTGCGCAACATTTCATCGAAAAATTCAGCCGATTGAACGCTAAAAACGTGCGCGGACTTTCGCCCGAAGTGGCGCGGCTCTTGGAAGGGCATTCGTGGCGCGGCAATGTGCGCGAATTGGAAAACGTCATTGAGCGTGCCGTTGTGCTTTGCAATCACGAGCAAATTCAAAAAGAACATCTGCCCGATTACATCACAGGAACAGATACCTCGCGCATTGTGAGTTTCCGCATTGGCACGCCGCTCGAGGAAGTTGAAGATGTGATGATTGCGCGCACGCTCGAAATGACGGGCGGAAACAAAGAAGAAACAGCACGCATCTTAGGCATTGGCGTCGCAACGCTTTATCGCCGATTAAAAGAATCTGAAAAAGAAGAGGGCGATTCGGCTTGACGCCTAACACTCAACAAACCAGAAGCATACCTAAAATGAAAATTCTCAAATTCGGCGGCTCGTCCGTCGGCTCGCCTGAACGCATAGAAACCGTTATTTCACTTGTCAAAAAAGCCAGAGAAAAAGATAGGGTCGCCGTTGTCGTCTCTGCCTTTGGCGGCGCAACCGATAAATTGATTGAAATGAGCGCGAAAGCCGCCGATGGCGATATGGCTTACAAGACCCTGTTTTCAAAATTCGAAGAGCGACACCTTGCCGCCGTGCACGCCCTTGTGCCCATCAAGTCGCAATCGTCGGCACTCGCAAACGTGAAAATGATGCTCAACGAACTCGAGGACATTTTGCACGGAACTTATCTTGTTGGAGAATACACCGAGCGCACATTGGATTTTATGATGAGTTTTGGCGAGCGGCTTTCAGCGTTCATCATTGCCGAAGCCTTCAAAGCCAAAGGCATTGAGGCGGAATACTGCGACGCGCGGGACCTTATCAAAACCGACAATCGTTTCAGCGCAGCGGGAGTTTTGCAAGAAGAAACCTACCGCAACATCTGCACCTATTTTCTCAATCGGAGCACGTTGCAAATCATCACGGGCTTTATTGGCTCGACCTTGAAAGGTGAAACCACAACGCTTGGACGTGGCGGCTCGGACTACACCGCGGCAATTTTCGGCGCAGCACTCAACGCCTCTGAAATTCAAATCTGGACCGATGTCGACGGCTTCATGACGGCTGACCCACGCAAAGTCAGAGACGCTTTTCCAATTGCGCAAATGAGTTACAGAGAAGCCTTGGAAATGTCGAACTCAGGTGCGAAAGTGCTCTATCCGCCGACCGTTCAGCCTGCGATGATGCAAAACATTCCGATTCGAATTCTCAACACGTTCAATCCCGACTTCGAAGGCACGCTCATTACGGCACATGCGCCAAATCGAAAAGTTTCCGTGTGCGGCATTTCTTCGCTCGACGATGTCGCCATGCT
>CALGMC010000213.1 GCA_937959145.1 uncultured Chlorobiales bacterium | reverse complement strand
AAGCCTTCCGATATGATTGTCAAAGTTGCCAAAGAACAACGCGCCAACTTGATTATGATGGCGACGCGTTCGCTTGGCTTAACAGGTCAGTTCATTTTGGGAAGCACGACCTATAAGATTCTTCGCACTGCCCCTTGTCCTTTGATGGTTTTTTCAAAACCCGAAATGAAGTTTCGCGCGCTTCGCATTTTGTTTCCCACCGACTTTTCCGAGATTTCTCAGCTCTCGCTTCCCTACCTTTTCAAATTAGTCAGCGATTATGGTGCCGACATTCACATCGTTCATTACCGACAAATGCAAAATCCTTTTTCCAAAGACCCTATGCGTCATCTTGAACTGATCAAGCGCACCCTTGCCTCGAATCGCATTCCCGCGAACCGTATTTTTACAAACGACGACATCAAAGGCATTACGCCCGGCGCGGCAATTCTCAAATACGCCAAAGAAAACGCCATTGATTTGATTATTCTTTCCGCACACGGTATCTCAGGCTACAAGCAATTCTTTCTTGGCACCACCGCTGTTGAAATTTCCAGCAAGAGCGAAATCCCTGTGCTACTCATTCGCAAAATGGAGTTCTAATCCCGCTTTTCCATGTCGCTTTCTTGCGACAACATTCCCTACAAGTGTTTGCTTTCTCCGACACCTCCCCTGCATATCTCACTTTTTTGAGCAATTCTACAAAGAATGCCTTTGGCACGCTTTTGGACTTTTTATCTCAGCAGAGTTGTAGCACTGTGCTCGCTCGTTTCTACAAACAATTTAACTTGATAACATCTATGAAAAACATCTTCGCCTCACTTGCGCTTGTTTTGCTTCTCTCGCTTTCAGCCGTCGCACAAGAAGCTTCGTCTGAGCAATCATCTGCCTCGAGCAACAAACTTGTTTTCTTGAAGTCTGGCGACTTGGTCTTTGGCGGTCGTGTGGCTTTGGGCGGCGTTGCGGGTGCTTCGTTTGGCTTTGCCGCAAATGCTGAATACGGATTCTCGGACAACATCGGCATCGGCGGGTTCTTCGGCTATTCAGGCTACAAAGAAAACTTTCCTTTCTATGAAGCCTCTTATTCAAACATCTTGATTTTAGGCTCGTTCAACTACCACCAAGACTTTTTGAAGATTCAAAATCTCGACACATGGGCGGCAGTCAGTCTCGGCTACAACGTCGCAAGTGCCGAAGCAAAAGCAAAGCAAGGGAATTTCGTTGTTCCTGCTGTGAGTGCGGGCGGCGTGGTTTGGGGCGTTACCGCCAATCTGCGCTACTATTTGACTTCAAACTTTGCCATTGCGGCAAGCGCAGGCTACGGTCTCGGATACTTGCAAGTTGGATTGGATTACAAACTTTAATTTTTCTTTGTTCTTTCTCGCAAGATTCTTTTATCGTCATGCTAAGCCGTCTCCAGGAAAGAGGCGGCTTTTTTGTTTTGGGCGAATTGCGTCGTAACTTTCAATCAAATGAACACTTTAACATTTCAGGAGTAAGACTATGATTGCACCTCAACAAAGCGACCTTGTCGCATCAGATACACTCACCGTTTCAAAGCCAACTCCTTCAAGAAAAAATCCTTCAAGGAAAAAGCGATGGCTTCTTGTTCAGCCGAAAAGCAAAACCAACCTCATGGTTGATTCGGGCAAGGTTAGCATTCCGCTTAACTTGATGATGGTAGGCACGCTTGCAAAAACCCGCTTCGAAGTCGATTTCGTCGATGAACGCATTGGTGATGTTGTTCCCGAAGATTTATCCAAATATGATATTGTCGCAATCACAGCAAGAACGCTCAATGTTTCAAAGGCGTATCAAATTGCTGACCGCGCCCGCGCACAAGGCGCACGGGTGATTATGGGCGGCACGCACCCGACCATGCTGTTTGAAGAAGCCAAAGAGCACGCCACGAGCGTCGTCTTCGGCGAAATTGAATCGGTATGGGATTCGCTTGCCGATGATATTGAGAACGACACGATGAAGCCTCAATACAAAGCCGGCGCGTTCAAATCGATGACGCAAATGGGCATGCCTGATTTTAACATCGTCTTGAACTCTCCAAACTCAAGCAAGTATAGTTTTCGTATTCCGCTCCTTGCGACGAAAGGCTGTCCCGTTGGCTGTAATTTCTGCACCACCCCGACGATTTACGGCAAGTCGTTCCGCACACGCACCAGCGATTTTGTGGTCGAGGAAATCAAGTTTCATCAAAATCGCTTGGGCAAGAAAGACATTCACATTTCGTTTATGGACGATAACATCAGTTTTCGCCCTGCCTTTATGGAAGAATTGATGCATGCCATGATTGGTCTTGGTGCAAAGTGGAATGCAAACATCTCGATGAACTTTCTTGAAAAGCCCGAAGTGCCGAAACTTGCCAAAGAGGCGGGGTGCGAACTTCTGAACATCGGCTTTGAATCCGTTACGCCCGAAACGCTGAAGTATGTGCATAAAGGCTCAAACCGAATCGGACGCTACGACGAAGTTGTCGCTAATGTGCATAACGCGGGCATCGGCATACAAGGCTACTTCATTTTCGGATTTGATACCGACACGAAAAACAGTTTTCAAGGCACTTACGATTTCATCATGCGCAATCGTATTGAGTTTCCTGTTTTCACCATTGCCACGCCTTTTCCGGGCACGCCTTGGTTTGAAGAAATGAAACCGCGCATTGAACATTTTGATTGGGATAAATACGACACCTTCCACTACATGTATAAGCCGATGAAAATGGAGCGCGAGGAATT
>CALGMC010000212.1 GCA_937959145.1 uncultured Chlorobiales bacterium | reverse complement strand
CGTGCCTGAAATCGTGCCCGAAACCGACGAGGAGAAACGCCGATTCGAGAAAGCCGCTGAACGGCGCGCCCAACGCTTGGCTTTGGTGTAAGTTTTAACAGTCAGCACGGTGCAAAAGACGAGCGGCACCAACTTGATGCCGATCGAGCGATAATCATCGAGCACTAATTTCTCCATAATTTCGGAATTTCGTTGCGTTTCTCAATCGTTACGGAATAACAGTCGTAAGGGTGAAAATTGGCTTATTTTGAGAAATTTCAGGGGTTAAGGTTCGTTTGAGTTTCGGTGAAGTATGTGGAAAAGGCGGGAAATGCTACGAAAGGTAATGCGGAGGAAGAGGGACTCGAACCCCCACAGGCTTTCACCCGGCAGTTTTCAAGACTGCTGCCATACCATTAGGCGATTCCTCCGTATTTCAAGATACTTTCACACCGCGCATGGCGGCGCGATTTTGGGCGGCAAATATACAAAAAATCGCGCAAAGGCAAAGCCATGACGAAAGTTTTAATTCAACTGCGGGTCTTGTGGAAACATTGCCACAATGGCATAATCGCCGCCTTTTTTGCGCAAGACGCGGCTCCACATTCGTGCGACATCTTCTTCAAAAACCGTATGAGCGTCTCCCTGAAAAAGATACCAAGAGCGTCCTTTCATTTCATCTTCTAACTGTCCTTCGCCCCAGCCTGAATAGCCAAGAAAGAATTTGAATCCTTTCGGGTCAACTTGACGTGTGTCGAGCAGGGATTTAATTTGCTCGTAATCGCCGCCCCAATAGACGCCATCGGCAACTTCGGTGCAGTCGCTCACAAGGCTTCCGTAACGGTGAAGCACATGAATTGTGTTTGGCTGAACGGGTCCTCCCCAATAGAGCGGGAGATTTTCTCCAGTGTAATCATCAACGACTTCCATCATTCCCAACTCAAGCGGGCGATTGAGAATTAATCCGAAAGTGCCGCCGTCGTTGTGTTCGCATAAGAGCACAACGGTTCGGCGAAAATTTTGGTCTTGCAGTTCCGCATTTGCAATCAGAAGAATTCCTGCGCGCAGGGTCTCGTGTTCAATCATCAGTGAAAAAGGTTTAGGTCGCCCAAGATGCGTGTTCAAATACCTGTTTATCTTACAAGTTCGTCCTTAATTTTCCAAAGATTCCACCACGCTGTTTTCGGAGAATGATGATGCTCCCAGTGATAGCCAAAAAAGTAACATGAAAGCATTGCCCAAGCATGGTTGCGCGTTTGTGAGCGTGCGTTGTGCGGCGTCATATCGGGCGTTTGTGGCAAGCGGTGCGGCAGATAAGTGCCGAAGTAAAACAGTTGCAACGCGCCCCAAATGCACGGCACAACCCAAAAGAGCCAAATGCGCGTTTCAGGAATTCCAAGCCCATACTCGAGAAGGTTGTAAAGGCTCGCCATCGCGAGGATTTGCGTCCAAGTCTTATATCGCCAAATAAACGAGCCGAACCAAACGAAGAAGTTTTGCGAGTGCACATTGAAGTCGGGGTCGGTTTCCGAAGCGGGTGCCTCATGATGCTTGAAGTGATTGAGACGCAACCGCTTGTAGCTCATTGCGGCAAAAAGAAAGCAGGCAGTAAAGCCAATCGCATGGTTGAGCCATCGAACACGACTCACGGTGCCGTGCATCGCGTCGTGCGCGGTGATGAAAAGCCCTGTCGTCAAATAGCCTTGAAGGGCTAAGTGAAGATAACTCATTGGCGTCGAGAGCGTGAGCGACTCGTTGAACAAAAGATAAACGAGATGAAAGAGCCAAAGCGAGATGATGAAAAGTCCAATCAGTGCGCCCATTGATAAAAGTGATGATTAAAAGCGTTGCCAAATTAAGAAGAAAGTTTCAGAGGATAGCGGCAAATGTTTTCTGGTGCATTGAAAAGCCCTGACAAAAGCCGTATCTTCACGCGCATTTTTAACAAAACATTTTTGGATATGATTCTGCTTAATTTTTTCACAAGTCTATTTTTCTTTGCGCCACCGCCGTCTGAAGGAGGCGCAGAACCCAATCCCCTCGTGCAACTGATTCCTTTCGTGCTGCTTATCGCCGTGATTTATTTCTTTATGATTCGCCCGCAACAAAAGAAACAAAAAGAGCGCGAAAAAGTCTTAGATGCGCTGAAAAAAGGCGACCGAGTGGTAACCATTGGCGGCTTGCACGGCACGGTCGTGGAAATCAACGCGGAAAAGAAAACTGTGCTCATCGACGCAGGTGGCGTGAAACTCCGCTTCGACCGCTCGGCAATCTCAACCGTTGAAAAATCGGAAGCCGGTGAAAAGTTAGAATCGGCATAAAATTCATATCAAACCATGACCAAAGCAAGGCTCGTTCTCGAGAACGGCTCGCTCTTTGAAGGCGTCGCCTTCGGACGCATCGGCGAAGCGCAAGGCGAAGTCGTGTTCAATACCTCGCACACAGGCTACCAAGAAATTCTAACGGACCCGTCCTACAAAGGGCAGATGGTCTGCATGACCTACCCGCTCATCGGAAACTACGGCGCAAACACACGCGACCGAGAATCGGAACAAGTGTGGGCATCGGGCTTCATCGTCGGAGAACTCTCGGAGCTTTACAGTAATTTTGAAGCCGAATTTGGATTAGACGAATACCTCAACGCGCAAGGCGTGATGGGCATTGGCGGAATTGATACGCGCCGATTGGTGAGAATGCTTCGTGAGCAAGGCGCAATGCAAGGCGTCATCTCAACCGGAACGGACATTGCCAAACTTATCGCGAAAGCGCAATCTGTTCCGAAAATGAACGGGCAAGATTTAGCCTGCGTGGTAACGCGCGGAAAAACATTCACGCTCAAAGGCGATGCGCCAAACTACTGCGTCGTGGCGTTTGACTTCGGCATGAAGGAAAACATCTTGCGAATGTTGGTGCAGTCAGGCTGTGAAGTAACGGTTGTGCCCGCGCAAACTTCTGCCGAAGAAGTCTTGCGTATGTCGCCCGATGGAATTTTTCTTTCAAACGGACCGGGCGACCCCGAAGCCGTTGGCTATGCCATTGAAGCCATCAAACTGCTTGCGAACCCAAAGAAAGCGGGACGCGAAATTCCGATATTTGGAATTTGCTTAGGGCATCAACTGCTCTCGCTAGCGTTGGGCGCGGAGACCTACAAACTGAAATTCGGACATCATGGCGGCAATCATCCAGTCAAGAATTTGCTCACAGGAAAAATTGAAATCACGGCGCAAAATCATGGCTTTGCAGTCAATCCAAAAACATTGCCGAAGCATTTAGAACTGACGCACCTCAACCTTTACGACCAAACCGTCGAGGGATTTCGGCACAAGAAACTGCCGATTTTCTGCGTGCAGTATCACCCCGAGGCATCGCCCGGTCCGCACGATTCGCATTACTTGTTTGATGACTTCATCACGTTGATGGCGCAATACAAATCTTGAAGCAAAGTTTGCAAAAAGAAACAATGCGCCGTATATTTGCGTCCTTTTTGAATACGCGCTTGAAACTTGCGAGAGCGTAGTTGAGGTTCGGGGTGTAGCGCAGCTGGTAGCGTGTCTGTTTTGGGTGCAGAAGGTCGCGAGTTCGAGTCTCGCCACCCCGACAAAAGTTGCCGACAAGGGTGCGGCGCGCAAGTATCGGATTAAGGTATCGGATTGAAGCCTGTGCCTGTAGCTCAGTTGGATAGAGCAACAGCCTTCTAAGCTGTGGGTCACTGGTTCGACTCCAGTCAGGCACGCGAGCACTAAACGAATCTGGACGCAAAGGTCTTTGAAATTTGAAAGTTTTACAATGGTGATTGTAGCTCAGTCGGTTAGAGCGCCTGATTGTGGCTCAGGAGGTCGCGGGTTCGAATCCCGTCTTTCACCCAAAGTTTTTACAGTCTCAAATTTTTTTGAGAAAGAACAGCAAGGGTATTTGAAGTTTGTCAAAGTTTCGTATCTTTGCGCCCTTGTTTTGAAAATGGTTTGTTCTTTGCAATCGGGCTGTTCAGCCAAGTTTAAAGTTTATATGGCCCCATCGACTAGTGGTTAGGTCACTTCCCTTTCAAGGAAGCGGGACGAGTTCGAATCTCGTTGGGGTCACAACATCACATTACGATTAAATATCGCCAAAAGCCTTGTTGCACGACAAGGCTTTTTTATTTTGTGTCGAACTTCAAGATTGAACTTTCAGGATATGCAGGTTGCCCGCGCCCTCGCGCTGGTCGGTCATAAAGTCAACCGCAAGTCAGCCAAAGCGACAAAATGCTTGACAACTGGCTTGACAATATGCACGGCTGTCGCCGACGAGGCCTAAAAAATATACGCTATAAGGAAAACGCTTTTCACGATTTGTGCGTATAGGTAGTATCCATAACCAGCGATTCAGAGGAATTTGGGAGATTGGGAGAAGATAATTTTGGATAAGATACAAACTTGGCACGGGCTTTGAATGTTTAAGTCAGATTCGGCTGAATCAAATTCATTGGGTTCAAGTGCAGTTTTACTGCAAAACGAAATCAGAGATAGTCTATAATCAATCAGTTTTCAACAATTTCAACCTCATAGAGTATAATGGACGCAAATTTTTCTGCCGACGCACAATCTGCTCTCAGACATAGCCGCGCCGAAGCCATACGGCTTGGGCACGATTACATTGGAACCGAGCATCTGCTTTTAGGATTGCTTCACGATAGAAGCAACGCCGCAACTATTCTCGTTGGATTTGGAGTCGACCTTGACGACCTGCGCAAAGCCATTGAGCAAAACGCACCGCCGACCGCAGGCTTGCCGCCGTTTGGGAACATTCCGCTCACCAAGCAGGCGGAAATGGTCTTGAAGCGCACTTACATTGAAGCCAAAGCCACAAAGTCATCGGTAATTGATACGGAGCATCTCTTGCTTGCACTGCTTTCCGATTCACAGAATTTAGCGGCGCAAGTATTGAGCATGTATGAAATTCAATATGATGACGTCAAAAATGAAGTGATGGGCAACGCGCCTCGCGAACAGCAAAGCGAATCGGGAGAAGGCGACCTTGCCGAAGCGGGAGGCATACCGCCGCAAGAGCAACCCTCGCGACGCGATACGCAACGCGGCACGGCGCAGTCGTCAAATCCAAAATCTAAAACGCCCGTTCTGGATTTCTTCGGGCGCGATTTAACCAAACTCGCACAAGAAGGCAAACTTGACCCCGTGATTGGGCGCGAAAAAGAAATCGAGCGTGTGGCACAAGTGCTTTCTCGCCGCAAGAAAAATAACCCTGTTCTAATCGGAGAACCGGGCGTCGGCAAAACGGCTATCGCCGAAGGACTTGCACTCCGAATCATTCAGCGTAAAGTTTCGCCCGTCTTGTTTGGAAAGCGCGTGATTGCGCTCGACCTGACAAGCATGGTCGCAGGCACGAAGTTTCGCGGACAATTTGAGGAACGCATGACCGCGCTTCTTAAAGAACTTGCCGTTGCCAAAGATGTGATTTTGTTCATTGATGAATTGCACACGATTGTTGGCGCAGGAAGTTCGCCCGGCTCAATGGACGCGGCAAATATCTTCAAGCCTGCGCTTGCGCGTGGCGAGGTGCAGTGCATTGGCGCAACCACGCTCGACGAATATCGCGAGTCGATTGAAAAAGATGGTGCGCTCGAACGCCGATTCCAAAAAGTCATGGTCGAGTCGCCAAGCATTGAAGAAACGCTCGAGATTCTCAACAGCATCAAAAATAAATACGAAGCGCATCACGGCGTTCGCTATACCAAAGAA
>CALGMC010000211.1 GCA_937959145.1 uncultured Chlorobiales bacterium | reverse complement strand
GTGATGGTAATGACCAGCGGAACGGTGGTGCTTGAATCTATTGGAATGGTAAAAGAGCGTGTGAGCAAAGTATAATTTTGATTGATGGCTTGCGCGAAGCGATAAGTGGAATACCAGCCAATGAGCGTTTGTAGTGAGTCGGCAAGTGCGGGTGGAAGATTGCTCAACGGAAGGTCTGAGCCAATATATTGGAAGCCGTTTGTGCCTTCTAAACTTACAAATGAAGAATCGCTTAGCAGTCCGTTGAGTGTCAGGATAAGTTTTGCAAGTTTGCCTTGATACATCATTTCCCCGGATAAGGAATCGGTTCGAGTGCGTTCAGAGCCGGGAACAATGGCTTGGAGCGTGTCTAATGTGGCAATAGAGTAGTGCCACTTATAGCCTGATTGTGTAGGGAAAAACGACGCGGCAGTTTGCGCCGATGCACAGAGCGAGGTTAAGGCGAAAAGTAAGAGTAGGCTCCACTGCTTCATAATGGTGTGGCTTGGTATTTCGTGAGGTTCAAGAGTTCAAGGTCATTGTCGTTTGAGAGGCAAGCGGTTTAGGCTTGATGGCAAGAATCGCGTTTTCGTCGACTTCATCAATTTGTTCAGGCGACATAAATTTTTTCGCATACTCCTTATAGACGCCTGATTTGACGAAGAGATCGAGCAGGTCAGGGTCTAAGTGATGCTCGGCTTTCATCTTTGCCATAATTTTCATGGATTCGCTCAAAGTTTTGCCTTTTTTATAGGGACGGTCGACGGCGGTGAGGGCTTCGAAGACGTCGGCGATTGCCATAATGCGAGCGGGAATGGACATTTGTTCGCGTCGCAATCCTTTTGGATAGCCCGTGCCGTCCATTTTTTCGTGATGCCCGCCAGCGTATTCAGGCACGCGCGCTAAGTTACGCGGAAAAGGCAGTTCCTCGAGCATTTGAATCGTAACCACGATGTGGTCGTTAATGATTTTGCGCTCTTCGGGCGTAAGTGTGCCTCTGCGAATCGAGAGGTTATAGATTTCTTCGGCACTTAAAAAGTCGCGCTCCTCACCATTCAAGACGATTTTTTGTGCACCGATTTTAGCAATGCGGTTAATTTTTTCATCAGCTAAGTATTCCCCGCCGATGTTCACTTGCTCGAGGAAGCGTTCATCGTCGTCAATTTGTGCAAGACGCGCCTTGTATTCGGCTTCGAGCGTTTCTTGTGAGACGCCGTTGCGCTGAAAGGCAGTCAGGTAGTTGATATAGGCGTCGCGTCGCAAGATGTCGAAGCGCGTTTTGATGGTGTGAATGCGGTCGTAAATGGTTTCAAGTTTCGTGGCTTTATCCATCACGTGAACAGGGGTTGTTACTTTGCCGCAATCGTGAAGCCACGCGGCGATGTGCAGTTCATACCACTGTTCAGGCGTGAGGTTAAAATCTTTGAACAGTTCATCTTGCGACTCGCATGCGGCGCGCGCAAGCATCTCGGTTAGAATTGGCACGCGATTGCAGTGCCCGCCTGTGTAGGGCGACTTTTTATCAATCGAGTCAGCAATCAACTTGATGAACGATTCGAGCAGAATCTTTTGCTCTTCATAGAGCAGTTTGTTTTCATATGCAATGCCCGCTTGCGAAGCGAGCGAATAGATGAAAAGTTCGTCGCGCTTTGAGAAGGGAAGAACTAAACCTTTCCACTCGTCTAAGTTGTGGGGAAGTGGCACGCGAAAGTCGCGCTTTTTATTCATCAGTTGAATAACGCCAATCGGCTCGCGCTCACGGTTGAGCATCGGAACCGTGAGCATGGATTTCATTCGATAATTCCACTTTTCATCGAACGCACGACCACCGAAACTATAAGGCACGCCGTCAGGAAGGTGATAGACATCGGAAAGTGTCAGCGGCGCGCGCGATAATGCGACATAGCCGACAATGCTTTTCGGCGTAATTGGCATGATAAAGCCCTCGAGGGGAATCTCGCGGCTCATGTTTTTAGCATAGCGAAAGCGCAACTGTTTATCAGCGAAATAATCATGCTCATCAGATTCGGTGTCAGGTTTCTTTTCAACGAAGTAAAGACTGCCCGCATCGGCACCTGTCATTTCCATGCAAGAGGTGAGAATCGTGTCGAGAAGTTTTTCTGTGTCGCTCTCGTTAGAAAGAGCCGCACCTAAATCGCTGATGCGCTGCAGTTCATTTTGCGATTCTGAAAGTTCGTGTTGAAGCAGAGTGAAACGATGCTGTTGGCGAAAGAGATGCTCAACTCGATGGAGAAGCATCTTGAAGGCGAGCGGCGTAACGGGCGTCTCGAGAATATCGATGGCACCAAATCGATTGATGATTTCCTCCGTGCCGCCGAGTTCGGCAAAGTCTTCTTGTGAGCCGAGCGCGACAATGGCTAAGTTGCGTTGCATATCCGCTGGAATTCGACTCTTGGCGCGATGGAGCAGCGTTGCGTCAACCAAAAGCAATATATCGACGACGCCTTCGCCACGCGCTTGGCGTGCGTTGAGATGTGCAATGCCTTGTTGGTAACGATGGTATTCAAAAGCGTAACTCAAGGCTTTTAAGCCGCTCTGTGTAATCGTTGCCGAAAGCCCGACGTCGTCGAGAATATGAATCTTTTCACTGGTCATCATGATTTGCGAATGGTTTGGCGAAAAATTTGCGAGTGATGTAACAAACTAAATTTTCAGTTAATCCTCAACAGGTGCGCTTGGCGTGGCTACTTCAACGAGAAATATAGAAATCTTCTCGTCATTCTCCGAAACTTTTTACAATCTCGTTGGCATTTTGGTAATTTCTCCTACCACTGCATCAATTAACCTTTCACACATGACGCAATTTGCCATTGGCATTGATGTCGGCGCAACGTCTATCAAATTCGCCGCAGTCTCCAAAACTGGGGAGTTTCTTTCCGAAACACGCGAGCCAACCGAAGGCGAAAAAGGAAAATCCGCCGTCGTTCAAAATCTCCTCAAAGGCATTTCAGCATTGATGGCGGCACACGGACGCGAGTCGCTCTTGGGCGTAGGCGTCGGCGTGCCGGGCGTTGTCGGTTACAACGGCATTATTAAAACTTTAACCAACATTCCCGATTGGCACAATGTAAATCTCGCTGAACTCTTGCAATCGGAAATGAAAACGCACTTTGG
>CALGMC010000210.1 GCA_937959145.1 uncultured Chlorobiales bacterium | reverse complement strand
TCAGCAAAGCCGACGCCGAAAAATTGCTCGACGCCTTAAAACAAGACGAAAAGCAAATGCTCAAAAAGTATTTGATGAAGAAATCCAATCAAACCAAATACGATAAGGATTGGTAAGGTAAAACACTCCGCCTCTCACTTTAAGCACAGCAAAAGTCACGACTAACCCTCAACCTTATTTCATAACTGACGGCGTTGTTTTATCTTACGCGCTTTCAATCTGGAACACTCACAACTTTCTATTCTTTCAGATGTTATCAGGAAAAAAAGTCGGAATTATTGGCGTTGGGAAATTGGGCGAAGCCATTGCGCTCGGCTTGATTAAAAACGGCGTGCTGAAATCGTCGGATATTTTCGGCAGTGCCAAGCGAGAAAGTTCTCTCGAGCGAATCCGCACCAAAGTTGGCATCGACGCCTTCGCTTCAAATCGCGATGTGGTCGCGCATTCCGACATTGTGATTCTTGCCGTTAAGCCGCAGAACATCGCCAAAGTGTGCAAAGAAATTCGCAGCGCGTTGAAGCCGACGCAAATCGTCATTAGCGTTGCCGCTTCGGTTTCCACATCATACCTTGAAGAGCATCTTGAAGTTGAAATTCCTGTCATTCGCGCCATGCCGAACACGCCGTCGCTCATCAATGCGGGCATGACGGCAATTTGTGGCGGACGCTTTGCCACCAAAGAGCATTTGGCATTGGCAGAGGAAATTTTTGCTTCGGTCGGGCTTGTTGTCAACCTTGATGAATCCTTGTTTGATGGTGTAACCGCGCTCTCGGCGTCAGGTCCTGCATACATTTATGTGGTGATTGAATCGCTTGCCGAAGCGGGTGTTAAGCTCGGCATTCCGCGTGATGTCTCTACATTGCTTGCGGCGCAAACCATGCTCGGCTCGGCGAAGCTCGTTTTAGATACCAAACAGCACCCTGCTCTTTTGAAAGATAGCGTAACAACGCCCGCAGGTTGCACGATTGATGGATTGCTCGAGTTGGAAGATGGACGGCTTCGTGTTACGCTCATTAAAGCCGTCGTCAAAGCCGCTGAACGCGCATCGCAATTAGTGAAAACCTAACTCATCATTCCTTGCCTCAAATGCTGAAACTGTTTTTCGTTTTTCTCTTCACGTTCATTTCCGCCGAAATGCTCACGGCGCAAGGCGTTACGGTTCGCGCTTTCGTGAATGAAACAAACGCGACGCTCGGCAGTCCGATTTACTACACGGTTGAAATTCAAGGTGGAACGGGCGGCGAAGTTATTCCGCCCGCCAGCAACAGCGACATTGACATTCAGCGCAACAGCATCTCCACTTCACAAAGTATGAGCATTGTCAATGGACAAATGTCTCAAACCAAATCGCTCACATTTATTGCGGTTCCGAAGAAAGAAGGCAAGGTTACGATTCCACCCGCGACGGTTAAAATTGGCGGTCAAGTCTTGACCACAAACAGCGTCAACCTTACGGTGAGCAAAAGCGGCACAACGCAAGGTCAAACGCCAAACGGTGGCACGGTTTCAGGCGGAAGTGAAATTTTCATTCGTCCTGTCGTTGATAAAACGAAACTCGTCGTCGGTGAAGGCGCAACGATTACTTACAAACTTTACTACAAACTCAATGTCCGCCAATACACCAACGAGGAGGACATCAAGCCCGAAGGCTTTTGGGTTGAGCGGTTCGATGTTTCCAAACTTCCACAAGTTACCGAGCGATACAACGGCTCGATGTATCATGTGGCAGTGATTAACAAAATTCAGGTGTTTCCTACACGCGCAGGCAAGTTGGAAATTTCTGGATACAAAGGCACTTGCGAAGCGTTGATTTCCGATGTAAAGCGGCAACGCGGATTTTTATTTGACGACTTTTTCGCCTCGCCTGGACGCATGCAACGCTTGAGCGTCGTTGCGCCTGCCGTTCGGTTTGAGGTCAGCGAACTTCCCGAACCGAAGCCGAGCAGTTTCAGCGGTGCCGTTGGCGATTACAAATTTACCGCCACGATAGATAAGCCCGAAGTCAAAGCAGGCGAAGCCGTTACGCTGAAATTCAAAATTGAAGGCGAAGGCAACATCAATCTGCTTCCAACCATTAACCCTGATTTGCCGTCCGAGTTTGAAAAGTATGAACCGAAAGTTGATGTGAAGGTGAATAAAAATACGAGCGTGGTTACAGGCTACAAGACGACGGAGCTCACGATTATTCCGCGTGCGTCAGGCAAGTTTGATTTAGGCACGGTTGAATTTTCTTACTACCATCCTCAAAAGAAACAGTATGTAACGCTCACATCGCCGCGCTTCGAGCTCAATGTTGAGCCTGACCCGAAAGCCGCAATGGCAAGCGTGAGCGGAACGGGCGAAAAGCGCGACATCAAAAAATTCGCCGCCGATTTCCGATATATCAAAACCAGTCCGAGTTCGCTTCGTTTAGGAACGAGTTCGCCGCTCTACAAGGCATGGTGGTTTTATCTTTTGATGCTCCTGCCGATTGGTGCCGTCGCGTTCTTTTTAGTCTTGCAAAAGCGTGAAGAACAAATGAAAACCGATGTTGCTTTTGCCCGTAGCGTGAAAGCCTCGCCCGAAGCCAAGAAGCGACTCAAACGCGCCAAAGAACTGCTCAAACAAAGCGACCAACAAGCCTTTTTTGCCGAACTTGAAAACGCGCTTATCAAATTTATCGGCAATCGCTACAACACCGATGACCACGCGCTCCGCAAAGATGAAATCAAAGCCTTATTGCTCTCGAAGCAAGTCGCGCCTGAACTCATTGAGAAATTGATGCGCATTTTGGAAAAGTCGGAATTTTATCGCTATGCTCCTGCCAAAGAAACACAAGACGATTTAACGTTGCTTTATGAAGATGCCTCCCAAATCATCTCGGAACTTTCAAAAACACGTTAATCGCTCATGCTCAACTACGCACTGCTCTTTGCGCTCTTTTGGCTTTTAACGCCGTCCGCTTCGGCACAAGGCATAGACGCGGCGGGCAAGTTCAACGAAGCCAGCAATCTTTACACGGCGGGCAAATACCGCGAAGCCCTTGCCCTTTACGCCGCGCTCGACTCACTTGGCTATCAAAGCGGCGAACTTTATTACAATCTTGGGAACACTTACTACAAACTCAATCAAGTTGGGAAGGCAATTCTCTACTACGAAAAAGCAAGGCGGTTTATTGATGGCGACGAAGACCTGCAAACCAATCTCGAGCTTGCACGCTCGCGCACCAAAGATAAAATTCCCGAACTGCCGAAGTTTTTTTTAGAGGCTTTGTTAGATAATATGTTAGATTTTTTATCGCTCGGCGTGCTGGGCTTTTTCGCTTTGCTGTTTCTCTACGCCACAGCGGCGGTTTTTATTTTTCAACTGCGCGATTTATTTGCCTTTAATTCTCTTGTTGGACAACTTCTCAAATACACCTTTCTTGTGCTCTTTGCGCTTTCGCTGGTTTTGTTTGTGCTGAAATCTTCCCGACTTGCCACACAGCGCGACGCCATCATCTTAAACCCTGTTGTTAATCTCAAAAGCGAGCCGCGCGAGCAAAGCACGACGATTTCCGTCATTCACGAAGGCTTGAAGGTGCAAATTTCGCGCAAAGAATCGGATTGGCTGGAAATCAAATTGCCCGACGGCACCAAAGGCTGGATTGAACAGCAAGATGCCGGCGAAATATAACTGCAATGCGCCGTTACGGTTTCGGCACGTTTTGCACATCAGCAAGCGGCAGTTGAAGTTTTTGAGCAATCACTTCATCAGTCAGCCCTAACTCGCGCAACAACGGCACAGTAGAAAGTTTCCCCTCTTGCTTGCCTTCCTGCTTTCCTTCTTGCACGCCTTTAGCAAAGACTTCCTTGTAAAAAGGCGTTTCTTTGAACAACTCTTCTTCTATTTCCAACATCTCTACGACCTCCTCTTCGGTTAAGTTCTTGTAACTTAAAATCTTTAAGAGTAACTCTCTCTGCATCTTATCGGCGCGACGCGCAACCTTGCGCGCTAATGCTCCGACTTCCTCTCTTGGGACAATCAAGAGTTCAAACAACATAACGGCGGTCTCTTCTGATTCAGCCATTTCATCTAAATATATGCGCTTTACTTGCTCCAACGCAAGCAACTTGGCAAACGCTTCTATTTCCTTCTGCTCAACGTCGCGCGAAGGATAAATTACGACGGCTTCCCACTTTTTCGTCGGATACTGCTTGAGATAAAGAAAAATTTCAGCGAAAAATCTCGCGTAAAATTGTTCATCACGCTGAAATTGAACCTCTACAAAGTAGGTTATATCATCGGTGTCGGGAATGAAGAGACCATCAATGCGAAAAGCGACTTCTTTGAGTTCAACTGATGAGAATTGGTAGTGCAAGGCGTCGTCAGGATTTCTGCCGATGAGTGAGAAGAACCCTTGCGGCACGAGTTGAAGCAAAAGATAAATGAGTTTGTCAGTATGCATGTTTTTGCATCATGAATTTTTGCATCATGAATGATTACAGGAAGTTATGAATCATTCGGAAATGCTGACCTGCTTTTAGGCTACAAATCAGGCTACAACTTCTATGCTCTTTTGTTCTCTTCAACAAAACTCTCGGAATTGTCGTATCTTTGAGCCGTTCCCTCGTGTTGTTCATAACATTTTTAAGAGGAGTAAGAAATGAAAGTCGTTCCTGCCGAAGATGCCGTAAAGGCAATCCAATCACACAGCCGCATTTTTGTTCATACCGCCGCCGCGACGCCAACCGTTTTGCTTGAAGCATTAGCCAAGCGCGCCGATGAACTTGACGATATTGAGTTTATTCATTTGCACACCGAAGGACGTGCGCCGCAGGTTGAACCTGCGCTTGCGGGTAAGTGGCGCGATAGTTCGCTCTTCATTGGTGCCAATGTTCGCAAAGCCGTGCAAGAAGGTCGCGCCGATTACATTCCGATTTTCTTATCCGAGACGCCGCTCTTGTTCCGACGTGGTATTTTGCCGCTTGATGTTGCGCTCGTGCAAGTTTCTCCGCCCGATAAGCACGGCTATTGCACGCTTGGCGTTTCGGTTGATTGTTCGCTTGCCGCAGTTGAAACTGCCAAACTTGTCATTGCACAAGTCAATCCACGAATGCCTCGCTCGCACGGAGACAGTTTGATTCACAAAAGTAAAATTCATTACGGCGTTGAAGTGGATATGCCGATTTTTGAAATCACGCCTGAACCGCTCGATGAAACTGCTCTCGCAATTGGAAAATATGTTGCTGGGATTATCGAAGATGGCGCAACGCTTCAAATGGGCATTGGCACAATTCCCAACGCGGTTTTGGCTTCACTCACCGAGCACAAGCGATTGGGC
>CALGMC010000209.1 GCA_937959145.1 uncultured Chlorobiales bacterium | reverse complement strand
GTTCTGCTGGCAAACGCGCCGCCGATTGAAAACAACACGCTCGCGCCAACGCTTCAAACAGAAAAACTCAACAGCGATAGGCTTTCCGTGCGTCTTTATCCGAACTATGCGCCGCACATTCAGCCGTCGCTTCGGCGAATTAAGGTGCATCGCAAAAGTGGAGAAATTTTGGAGTGCGATTTAATTCGATTTTTCATGGCAGGCGATAAAACGATGAATCCTATTTTGCAAGAAGGCGATGTCGTGAGTGTTCCGAATCTTGCCGTTGAGCAAGTTGAAAAGGTTGGTATTTACGGCGCGGTTCAGATTCCTGCGCTCTATGAGTATGCGCCATTTGACAGCCTCACAACGCTTTTCAAAATTGCACAGGGCGCAACGCCGAACGCCGATTTGGAAAATGTTCAACTGGTTCGCAAAACGGCGTCAGGCTTTCAAACACAGCGCATCAATATGATGGAAATTTTAGCAGGACGCGCCCAAGATATTCCGCTTTTTCCCAACGATAGAATTCAAGTGCCTGAAAAAAATACGCCGCGAATTGGCAATGTAACCCTGAAAGGCGAAGTGAAATTCCCTGGATATTTTGCGATTGAAGAAGAGAAAACAACCTTGAAAGAAATCATAAAATTGGCAGGCGGCTTCACGGAAAAAGCCTTGATAAGCAGTGCTAGAATTTATCGCAAGCCTCGCCCCGAAGACCCAAACGCAAAAGAGCCGATTCAAATTACTGACCCGGGGTTTGAGCGTGCGCGTCTTCTTCGCGGTAGCAATTTGAATCCCGAAGAAGCCCAAACATTTGATATTGATTATAGTGCGCGGCGAAATTATGTTTCTATCAATTTCAAGGACATATTTGGGCAGGGAAGCGCGAAAGACCTTCTGCTCAAAGATGGCGATTTGATTTTGATTCCAAAAGATGAGCAAACGGTCTATGTTTTCGGGCAAGTTCAGCGTCCGGGATATGTGAAGTATGTCAAAGGTTGGAAGGTTGATGATTATCTAAAAGCCGTCGGCGGACAAACAACAGAGTCGACCGGCGACGTGAAAGTGCTTAAAGCCAATGGCGATGAATGGAAAACGCCGAGCGAGACGGAAATTGAATCAGGCGATTGGATTATCGCGCCGAAAAAAGTGCGGAAAACATTTGCGCAAAGCGTCTCTGAATATGCGCCCGTGATTTCGCTCTTTACGACATTGGTAACTTTGGGCGTTTTAGTTTTCCAAGTAACACGATAGAACGAGTGATGAAAGAGAGCCAAGAAAGTTCAGTTTTTCCGACAACCCTCCACGAAGATAGTTCTTCTGCTGACTTGATGGCAACACCGCTATGGGCAAGATTGCTTGAAGAGTTGATTCGTCATCGTAAATGGATTATAGTAACAACTTTAACAGCTACGGCAATTTCTACGCTCATCGCCTTTTTGCTTCCTGTGTGGTTTCTTGCATCATCGGTTATTTTAGTCGGGCAACAAAGCGATGTGCTGAATTTATCCAAGTTGCTTGGTGTTAGTGCGGGGCTTGCAGGCGATTTGCTTGGAAAAAATAAACTCTCCGATGAAGTCGATCGATATGAAGCGATTTTCAAGAGCGAACGCATGAGACTTGCCGTGATAGAAAAATTTGATTTAATCAAGGAGTATGAATTTGATAGCCCCGACGTCAAAGAGCCCATTAAAAACACCCTCAAAGAATTAGACGCGAACATCTCCTTCAAAGACAATAAGAACGGCACAATTACAATTTCGGCTATCTACAAAGAGAACGCCGAGAAATCGGCTGAAATGGCTCAGTTTATAGTGGCGATGATGGATTCTATTAACCGACAACTTGCAACGGAATCGGCACGCAATCAACGCATGTTTATTGAGCGCAAGTATATGCAAGCATTAGACGAGCTAACGAAAGCAGAAACTGCCCTAAATGCGTTCCAAAAGCAATACAAAGTAGCTGAAATCAAAGACCAAATTCGCGCAAGTTTAGAGGCATCTACACAAATTGAGTCAGCCGCAATTACAAGTGAAGTTGAATATAATGTGCTGAAAGAGGCACTCGGAGAAAATCACCCGCAAGTGCTTCAAGCGAAGAGCAAAGTGCAAGAGCTCAAAAAGCAAGTGAAACGTTTTGAGCAAGGCGGGCTAAGTTCCGACATTATCATTCCGTTTGAAAAAATGCCCGATGTCGGAATGGAATATATGAGGCTCTATCGCAACTTGCTTTTGCAAACAAAAATCGTCGAGTTTCTTACGACGCAATATGAGCAAGCAAAAATTCAGGAAGCCAAAGATACGCCTACATTACTTGTGTTAGATAAAGCACGTGTTCCTGAATGGAAAGCAAAACCAAAACGATTATTTATCATTCTCGGAGGTATGGTGATAGGATTCATGTTATCGGTTGCCATCATTTTTTTATATCTTGAGACTCAAACGCCCGAATTCCAACGATGGAAATTCTATTTTAGTGATGTGATGAAGGAGCGCGTCTGATGCCTAATGTTGAAACTGCCTCTAATTTTCCCCTCTCAAAATTTCCGACGCAAAAACTTTCTCTCATTTATAGCAGTCTCTTATTAGTTATCGCCACAAGTTATTTTTTACACCCGATTCTCCCCATAGGAATTGCTTCTATCTTGTTCATATTGGCGTTTCGGCATTGGATAGGGTTTAATATGTTGTTTTACGCAATCATGATTATGTTTTTGCTTGTAAGTCCAAATGTCCCGCCGCACGAAAAGCACTTCCGTTCTCCCATTCTATTGAAAGAATTTTTAGCGCAAGATATTTTGCTTTTTGCCGCACTTTTTCTCTTCGCTATTGCAATCGTAACACAGAAAACAACTTTTCCAAAGCCGAAGACCTTTACTGAAAAAGCATTCTTGTTATTTGTAATTTCTTTTTTTTGCTCGCTCATAGTAGGCATTTGGCAAGGCAATCGCACAGAATATATGGTGAGTGAAGCGCGAGATTTTGCATATTTGCT
>CALGMC010000208.1 GCA_937959145.1 uncultured Chlorobiales bacterium | reverse complement strand
GTAACTTCTTGGACAGTTTAACTTCAAAATTACACACTTCATTTACACACTTAACCATCAGGAGGCATTCAAGATGAGCAAGAACAAATTTGAATTTCCGACAGAGGAAAAATTCCGCGCCGCCATTTTTGAAAATATGGGAATGGCAATTTGCGTTACGGACGAATACGGCAACTATGTGGAGGTCAACGATGCCTATCTCAACCTTTACGGCTACACCCGCGAGGAGTTGATTGGCAAGCATTTTTCAATGGTTGTGCCCGAGCATTATCGTGCCGAAGCCACTCGCATTCATGATGCGTTCATTGCAGGCGCGCCTGAAATGCCCGCCGAATGGGTTGTGGTGCGCAAAGATGGCGAACTTCGCAACATCTATGTTGTGCCAACCTTGATGGTTAAAGATGGAATGAAGTGCAAAGTAACCGCGATTGCCGACATTACGGAATACAAGCGCGTTCAATCGGCACTCAAACCACATGGCGAAGTGGTCAATGGGTAATGGTCAATGCGTATTTTTTCGAGGATATTTTCCGAGGATATTCAGAGAAGGCGTTCAATCGAACGCCTTTTTTGTTTTACTTTCCTTTTTTGCGAATCAATCCGAGCGACGCGAGTTCGGCTAAAATTTTTTGTTCAATTTGTTTGCGACGCGCACGCTCAAACTTTTCGCGGCACTCCTTGCACCACTCATAGTGCAGCGCGCCTTGCTTGAAGGATTTTTCCGTTTTTGTCTGAAAGCATCGTGGGCATTTGATTTTTTTCATTTCACACGCGATTTATATTCCCACTTTCTAACAAACCTTCGTTTTATGCGATTCATCATTCTGTTGAAGTTTGTTCTTTTTGCTTCGTTTCTTTCGGCGCAACCGCTTCCTGAATCATCTATTCCGATGAGTGAGCCTTCGGCGCATATCAAATTTCTTGCCTCTGACGAATTGGAAGGGAGAATGACGGGCGAACATGGAAACAATGTTGCCGCGCGCTACATCGCTACACAGTTTCAACGCTATGGCGTTAAGCCGCTCACGCCGAACTACTTTCAACCGATTTCATTCATCAAGCGCATTCCGCCAAAATTGCTCGCGCTTAAACTCGGCACCCGAACCATTAACAGCGACGACCTGCTATTGCTCACAGGCGACTCAATAAACGCTTCTGCAAAATTTGTCTATGTTGGCTTTGGAATTGTCGACAGTGCCAGCGGGCGCGACGATTACAACGGCATTGACGCAAAAGGCAAAATTGTTGTGGCACGTCTTGGCACATCAGAAGAAGATTCGCCGCGCGCGCTTTTCGGCTCGTTCAAGCAAAAGCAAGATGCCGCCAAAGCCAAAGGCGCGCTTGCGTTGATTGAACTTTACCGATTTAGTTTTCCATTTACCAGCCTCAAGCAATTTTTCGGCGGCGGGAGTTTAGCGATAGACGACGGCACTTCAACGACAGGCACATTTACCCACATCTTACTCAACGACGATAACTCGGAAATCAGGAACGATGTTCAAACGAAAAAGAACCTTAACGCCACGCTTCAAACCGATGGATACAAAGAGCAAAAGGTGATTTCAAACAATGTTGTCGGCATAATTGAAGGCACAGACCCGAAGTTGAAAGAGGAATTTGTCCTGCTCTCGGCGCACTACGACCACATCGGAGTTAAATCGACGCCGAACTCAACCGATTCCATTTACAACGGCGCACGCGACAATGCGATGGGCACAACTGCCCTGCTCTGCGCCGCACGCATCTTCAGCGAAGCCCCGCCGAAACGAAGTATTCTTCTGCTTGCGTGCACCGGGGAAGAAATGGGCTTGCTTGGCAGTCAATACTACGCCGAGCACCCGCTTGTGCCGCTGAATAAAACCGTGTTTAACCTTAACATCGACGGCGCAGGCTATAACGACACCAGCATTGTTACGGTTATCGGATTAGAACGCACAACCGCAGAGCCAGATATTCTCGAGGCATGCAAAGCATTTGGACTTGGTGCTGTTCAAGACCCCGCACCCGAACAAAATCTCTTCGACCGTTCCGACAACGTCAGTTTTGCGCGCAAGGGCATTCCGGCACCGACCTTCAGCCCTGGCTTTCGCGCCTTCGATGATGCGATTAACAAGTTTTATCATCAAGCCGCCGACCAAGCCGACGAGAATTTCGACTTCGCTTATCTTCATCGCTTCGTCAAAGCCTTTATTCATGCGGCGCGGCGCATTGCCGATAATCCTTCTGCACCGCAGTGGAAATCGGGCGATAAGTATGAACCTGTCGGAAAAAAACTTTATGCAAAGTAGCCGATGAACCCAACGCTTGCTCGCTGGGCGCAACTTGCCCTGACGCTCACAGTGCTCTTGCATGCACTTGCCGCCTGCAAGACGCGCAATGTTGAGATAGTGCAAGACACCAAAAAGGAACTCCCGGGCGCATTTGGCGGAGAACTCTTTTTCAAGTGGGGAACGCGCAAAACCGCGATTGTTCAAACCATGCTTGCACGCGAAAACATTCGCACGGATTCTCAGCACGAAAAAACATTCGTAACGCCTGAACTCCATTTCAAAGGCGGTTCGCTTTACGGCATGCGCGTCGCCACATGGGCGTTTGCCTTTGGCGATTCCGTCCGCGCCGATTCGCTCAACTCCATCGGATTGTATTTTGCGCAGGTTGTCTTTGAGGGCAATGAAAAAACCGATGAACAGTTCAAACGGCTCGATAGCCTTATCTGTGCGCAATATGCTCTCAAGTCAATGATTACAGAATCAACAGGAAAAATCGTTTATCGCTTTCTCAATGGCGATGAAATTCTCTTGGCACTGGTCAAGATTGGAAA
>CALGMC010000207.1 GCA_937959145.1 uncultured Chlorobiales bacterium | reverse complement strand
TGGAGAAATCAAATCTGTGATTGCAGAGCGGAAAAATGTCAACGATATATTGCCGAAATACCTTGATGAGTTTCGGCAAGTGCTATCGGCGCGACAAGTAGCAGACTTGATTCTCTTTGAGCGCGACTTTTTGCGCGACATCACCGACGCTCTTGAACGTGCACGAGAACGCGAGCCCAATAAACCCTAATCTGTTGGTTGCGAGAAGCATGAGAACTTGCTACATTCATGTTCAAGTCAATCGTAGAACATGCAAGGTCTGCCGTCTCATCGGGTCAAGGTCGTAAAAATAATACTCTTCGCCGCTGTGCTCTGTTTGCCCTCGTGCAAAGAGGAAGTGAGCAAAGTGCCTGAGCCAGTGGGCGAGTTCGAGCGAAACGTTCAACCAATTTTCAACCGCCATTGTGTTGAATGTCATTCTCCTCGAAACGCGGTGCGCCGCCTTGTGTTGGATTCGTGGGAAAGCCTCTTGATGGGGTCGGAAAACGGCGCAATGATAGTTCCCTTCTATCCGAAATTCAGTCATTTATTTCAACACCTTCACACCGATACAACGCTTTCGCCAGTCGCGCCGCCGCTGATGCCGATAGGTAGAAACCCGCTTTCGCGCGAAGAAGTGATGACGATTTACAACTGGATTCAAAACGGCGCACGGAGTCGCGATGGAAAAGTCCCGTTTGAAGACAGTTACTCGAAAATTTACGTGACCAATCAAGCGGCGGATTTAGTTGCCGTCATCGATAAGCGCACAGGACTTTTAATGCGCTATGTTGATGTTTCGGCACAAGGTGGCATTTCGCAGAACCCTTTGCAGTCGCCGCATTATGTAACTGTCTCCAACAACAAAAAGTATTGGTATGTCTCGCTGATTGCAAAAGGCGAAGTGTGGAAGTTTGACGCCGAAACCGATACGCTCGTGGCGAAAGTGAGCGTCGGAAGTTCGCCCGCGCACATCTTATGCTCGCCTGACGATTCAACGCTCTATGTCTCCAATTTCAGCGCGTCGGTCAATCGTATCACGATGGTTGATGCAACGACGATGACAGTTAAACAAACCTCTCCGCCGATTAACACTGCGCCGCACGGACTGGCACTCTCGCGTAACGGGCGGTGGCTTTATGCAACGGCATTTGAGAGCGACCGCATCTTCGAGTTAGATTTAGAAACATTCTCAGTGCGGCAATTCCCTTTGCGCCGTTCAGGTGAGCCAAGCACGCGCAACTATCGCCCGTATCAAGTGATGCTCTCGCCTGATGAGAAAAAACTTTTCGTTACTTGCAACGGCGACGCCACCTTCGATGGCGACTTACGAATTATCGATTTGGAAACGCTCGATATCAAAGCCGTGCAAGTCGGCAAATATCCGATTCTGATGGATTACACGCCTGATAAATCAAGGTTGTATGTCGCTAATCGAAACAGCAATTCAGTATCGGTTGTCAATGTGCAGAGCGAGGTCGTAGTGGCAACGATTGAGAATGTCGGCGTTCAGCCGCACGGGCTTGCCATTTCAAGCGACGGGCTCGTTTATGTGTCAAATGAATCCTTGATTGGCTTTGTCGGGCATCATCCTACTGATGGCGGCTTGCGGGCGGGCACGTCTGCCATTATTGATACAAGAACCAATCAAGTCATCAAGGTCGTTGAAATGCTTTCCTTCCCTGCGGGCGTCGCCATTCGCGAGTAAATTACTCTGCGTTGCAGAGCTTATCAATCGCGGGCTTTTGCGCAAAGAGCACTAAAATATCGCCTGCTTTAACTGTCATATCGGGCGTCGGAATCCCCAAAATTTTTTCAACGGTTTTTGAGCGCAAGCCGAATGTGCGAGTCTCTCGCTCTGTGCGTTTAATCGTGATGAGATTAACCCCGAATCGCTCGCGAAGTTCCAACTCGCCAACGGTTTTGCCAACGAAAGGGTCGGGAACATTGACTTCCACAATCGAGTAATCCGAAGAGAGTTCAAGCGAATCAATTACCCCGCGATAGAGCAAGCTATCCGCCAAGCGTTCTGCCGCTTCCACAGCGGGAGAGATGACCTCTTCGATGCCCAAGTGGTGAAGAATCCGCTCATGTCTGGTGGTTGTGGCGCGGGCGATGATGCGCTTGACGCCGAGATTTTGGAGCGCGGCAATGGTAAGCAACGCGGCTTCAAAATCGTCGCCAATTCCGACAATAACGACATCAAAGTCGGTAATGCCTTGTGCTTTCAGGGCTTCTTCTTCGGTCGAGTCCAACCGAACGGTAAAGGTAACTTTATCTTTGACATCGTCTAAGTTGTTGATGTTGCTGTCAATCGCCATCACTTCTGCGCCTTGACGCGATAAGGTTGCGCACAGATGTGCGCCGAAATTGCCCACGCCGATAACGGCTATTTTCTTGGTCATTGAGAATGAGTTAAGTTCAATCGCAGAGTGAAAGAAAAGTAAGACAACATTTGGAAATACGAAACTCGACCTCTATTTTTGCAGTCCTTTTTATGATTCCGCAACCTGACAACAATCGGCAAATGCGTTGCGGTGGTTTTAATCTGATAGACTTGCAGAAAAGAAACGCGCGTTGAAACGCCTCGTTCTGAATGGTTCTAAAAAGTTGAAAAGGTTAAAACCAGCCATAATCAAATTCATGTTTGCAATAAAATGGAGAACAAACTCTACGAAACGACCGTTGTGATTGACGGCAACTTAGACGATGAAGCCGTGCAAGCGGTGATTGAAAAAGTTAAGTCTGTCTTAACCTCTCTTGGAGGCGACATCAAGAATATCCTTGAACCCGGTCGCAAGAAACTCGCCTACAAAATCGGCAAATCAACCATCGGATATTACGCCCATATTGAGTTCACAGCACCAGCGACAGCGATTGCTGAATTGGAGCGTCAATACCGCCTCAACGAACAAGTCATTCGCTATCTCACCATCGTGCTTGATAAGCCGTTGCTCGAAATTCGCGAACGTGTCGCCAAATACGGCACAGCGCAAACATTGTCCGCACCTCAGTCCGAGACTGAAAAAGCCTGATGTATATGACTTTGCGCAAATGCAATGCTCCGAGTTCGACTTTCTGTTTTTTTTCTGATACCATAGATAGCTTGAAAACCTTTTATCCTTGGAGGATATGATATGGCAGACTTAAAAATGCCAGAGATTAACAGTGTGGTCATTGCAGGTAACCTGACAAAAGACCCGATTTTCAGACAAACCACGACGGGAACGCCTGTGGTTAACTTCACAATCGCGTGCAATCGCCGATTCCGCGACAGCAACAACGAGTGGCAGGAAGACGTCTGCTATGTCGGAATTGTCGCGTGGAACAAGTTGGCGGAGTCTTGTCGCGACAACTTGCACAAGAGCAGTGCCGTTTTGGTTGATGGCGAGCTCCAAAGCCGCACTTGGAAACTTCAAGATGGCACGACGCGCACCGTTGTTGAAATCAAAGCGCGCCGAATCCAGTTTCTTAACAAGCGTCGTCGCAACGATGACGATGTGAGCGTGGTTGAAGAAATCAACGATGATGCCAACGTCAATAGCAAAGACTTGTATGAATACAAGTATTTAGCGGCGGACGGTGAAGTCTCGAACAACGGACAATAACTTAGTTTAACTCAATAGCGTAACGCGGGCGGGGTCGTTCCCGCCCTTGCTCATACCAATACTTCCAACAGTTTATCGAACAATGGCAGAACAACGCAACAACTCGAAGGGAAAGCAATCCTCGCGTGCGCAACAAGCGAAAAAGCAACGCAAAGCACCGCCGAAAAATCAAATCGCATTTTTTGATTATCGCGACGACCGTAAATTGCGCCGATTCATCAACGAGCAAGGAAAAATTATTCCTCGCCGCATCACAGGGCTTTCCGCGAAAGAGCAAAACCTGCTCACAAAGTCTATCAAATGGGCGCGGCACTTAGCAATCATTCCATTTGTTTCCGAAGAAATTCGCTAATCACTAAACGGATAATCATAAACAGACTGAGCACCATGAAAATCATCTTGAAAAAAGAGGTCGAGAAACTCGGCGAAATCGGAGACTTGCTTATCGTCAAAGACGGATACGCCCGAAATTACCTGATTCCAAAAGGACTTGCGGTTCGCGCCACTGACGGCATGCTCAAAGCCATTGAAACTGAAAAGAAGCAAAAAGCCTTCAAAATTGAGCGCGAGCGCAAAGCGGCACGTGAATTGGCAGAATCGCTTGAACGGCT
>CALGMC010000206.1 GCA_937959145.1 uncultured Chlorobiales bacterium | reverse complement strand
GCGAACCCATCGCATGACCGAGTTTTCTCTTGTCGCGATTCACGGAAACGGCGGCGGCGGATTCCGCTTTGAACGCATCAAACCCTTCATTCCACCAACCGTGAACTTCCTTGCGCCAACCTTGCCCGGCTTTTCAGACGTCAAGCAAGACCCCAAACTGAAAACCATGAAAGATTATGCCTTCAAACTCTACGAGATGATTCAGCACGAAGCAAAGCCAATCGTGCTTCTCGGAACAGGCATCGGCGGCTCAATCGCGCTTGAATTTTTACAGCACTTTGAAAGGGAAGTCGATGCGTTGATTCTTCACGCGCCTGTGGGCACAAGGCTCAATCAACGACTCTTTCCAAAACTCATGAAGCCTGTGCTGATAAGGCGTTTCGGGCAATGGCTTTTTTCTTCAACGATTGCGCGACCGCTTTTCAAGCCGCTGTTGTTCCAATCGCCTGAACAAATTCCCGCCGACTATCTCAAAAAATTTTTTGATGAATACCGTCGATGCGAAGCCTTTGCGCAAATGTTCGACATCATCAACGATGCATGGTTCAAATCGCTACGCGCGTCAAGTATTCCGACCGTTTTACTTTGGGGCGAAAAAGAGCGCGTCCTAACGCCCGACCAAGCCAACGATTATCAAATGCTTCTGCCAAACAGCACGATTAAACTTGTTCCGAATTGGAATCACTTCCCAATGATTGAACAGCCCGAAGACTTTGCGCGGCAAATCCTCACGCTTTCAAGAGAACTCATTTCAAGAGAACTCATCAAGCAACGCAATTCAAACGAACAATGAACACGCCTCTGGTGTTGCCGCTCGGCGGAAAACTTTCCCAAAATACATCTATCGGAAACAAAGCGCGACTGCTCGACTTGGCAAGCGCGAAAGGCTTGCCTGTTCCGAAGGGCGTCATCGTAACGAATGAATGTTACCAAGCGGCTCTTCGGCAAAAAGCGATTGAGTTGAAGAACGGAAAAGTAACTTGTGCGAATCCATATCATTTGCTTTCAGTGGCGCGTGTGCCTGCCTTTCGCACGAAAGTGGCGGTGCGTTCAGCGTTTTCGGCAGAGGATAAAGAAGCCGAAAGTTTGGCAGGATTTTTCGAATCGAGATTATTTGTCGCGCGAGAAAATCCCGAAGCGTTTGCCGAAGCCTTGTGTGCGGTATGGTCGTCGGCACTTCGGCGCGAGGGCGAGTTTCGCCGTGACGTGCTCGTGATGGAAATGGTCGATGCAACACATGCAGGCGTCGCTTTCACGGAAACAGACTACGAAGATGACCTCATCAATTTCACCACAGGCACGGCTGAAACCCTTGTTTCAGGAAAAGTCGAAGGCGAAATGTTGCTTATTCCGAAACTCAATTGGTATGAAACGGCGATTGAAAACGAGCCTTTGCCGGCTTGGGCAAGTCGACTTCAGAACTTGCTCAAATACATTCGACAAACATTCGGCAGAAAAAATTGGGATATTGAATGGGCAGATGACGGAAAGACCTGCTGGCTCATTCAACTGCGCCCAATCACCAAACCCACACGCCGAAACGACGCCTTCACGATTGCCAATCACAAAGAAATTTTGCCCGAACTGCCATCACGGTTGATGACGAGCATTGTGGCGTCTTGTTCGAAAAATCTGTTCGGTTACTATCGCAAGTTCGACCCGACCCTGCCCGAACATCGGCTTTTCATCGAGATATTCATCGGACGACCGTTTATCAATCTCTCGCTCATGACCGACATGATGCGTCATTGGGGACTTCCAACAACCTTAGTTACAAGCAACATTGGTGGCGATGCAGGAAAAATTTTCGGTTTGAATTGGAAGAGAATGCTGTTCAATCTTCCCGTGCTCTTCAAACAAGGATTAGCGCAACTTCAAAGTCCAACGGCTTCAGAGAGAGCAATTCAAGCCCTGCAAGCAGAGTCGCAAAAAAATCCAACAAGTTTTTCACAAGCGATTCAAACGATGCAAAGCCATTACACAAGGCTTGTAACGGAAATGTTTTCGCTCACAGCGGCGATGAGTTTTCCATTAGTGGCGTTGAGAAAATTCGGAACGCTTGAAGAGCACAACGCGCGTCAAGAGACCATCTCGACGAAGATGTTTTCCGACCTTGAACCTTTGCGGCGAATTGCCTTGAAAAATCAAGCTGTCAGAGATGCACTGCAAAACCATCAACTTCCTGACGACAAGGAATTTCAATCGGCGTTTCAAGACTATCTGAACAAGCACGGACATCGAGGGATTTATGAAAGCGATATTTCGCGTCCGCGTTTTATTGAAGAGCCGTCGCGCTTGTTTCCTGCAATTCTGCAACCCTTGCAAAAGAGAAAGTTACCGAAGCGAACAGTGGCGGGGCTTTTCACATTGCCAATATGGTGGCAGGCAAGCCGCGCCATTGAAGCCCGTGAACGCTTGCGCTACGAAGCCATGAAAGCCTTTCAAAAAAGTAGAAACGATTTTCTTCGACTTGCAAACGAAGCCGTTCAAAAAGGACTGTTGCCCGCGCCTGAACGCATTTGGGATTTGACGATTGAAGAAGCCGTGCAACTTGACGACGGCAAGAAATACGACGGTGCGTTCTTTGCATCGCGCCAAGCAGAAATCGAAAAATTGCAGTTGATTTCAGCACCCGACTTTTTTTATCGCTATGACGATTTAGAAAAAAAGAGTGAAGATGAATCGGGCGCAATGCGCTTGAAAGGAATTAGCCTGACGAGCGGAGAAGTGAGCGGAACAGCGTGGATACTGCGCGAGCCTGAAACACGACTGCCAAATGGGTTTGAAAAAAGTAAGACGATTCTCGTGGCGCGCTCGGTCGATGCAGGTTGGATTCCGACATTTGCGCTGGTAAGTGGTGTTGTTGTAGAAACAGGCGGCGACCTCTCGCACGGCTCAATCATCTTGCGCGAAATTGGATTGCCTGCAATGACCAATGTGAGAGCCGCAACAAAGCAC
>CALGMC010000205.1 GCA_937959145.1 uncultured Chlorobiales bacterium | reverse complement strand
GATTGGCTTTGTGGGCGGAATGGATTCGCCGCTGATTCGCAAGTTTCAAAAAGGTTATGAAAACGGCGCGAAGCAAGTGCGCTCTGATGTGAAAGTGATTACGGGTTACGCCGGCTTGACGGGAGAAGGCTTTAAGAATCCAGCAAAGGGAAAAGAACTGGCACTTTCGCAATACAACCAAAATGCCGATGTGATTTACCACGCCTCGGGAATTACAGGGTTGGGCGTCTTTGAGGCGGCGCGCGAGAAAGGGCGTCTTGTGATTGGTGTAGATATGAATCAAGAAAATGAAGTGAGGTCGCCCGACGGTAAAACGCTCGTCTTGACCAGCATGGTCAAAGTTGTTGATGAAGTGGTGCTGAATGAAATTGCCAATGTGAAAAATGGCACATTCAAAGGCGGGCATAAAGCCTTGGGCTTGGCTGAAAAAGGCGTCGACTACATTTACAACGATGTGAATCGATATCTCATTTCTGACAGCGTCCGCACAGCAGTGGAAGAATTACGCCGTAAAATCGTGCAAGGTGAAATCAAGCCGATGTAAAGAAAATTGTATGAACATTCTGCGTTCTCTATTTTGCAGTCTCAATTCAAGGTGTTTGATAAACCTTTACTCTAAAAACTTTTAACGCCAACAATCAATGGTCCGCAACATTGTCCTGTTCTCACTACTTTCTCTTTCTCTGACGGCTTGCAAGCCAAGTGAGCACCAAAAAAAACTCATTGACAATATTCAAAAATCGCTCGCAACGATGGAACAAGAAGTGGCGAAGTTTGAAGGCACGGCTGAATATCTCGCAAAAGAACAAGCAGAGTTTGATGAAATCAATGCCAAATTGAAAAAAGAGCGCAAGGGTAAAGCCGATTCCGTCTATAACGCGCTTACAAAAGAGCATCGCAAAATTGTCGATTCGCACAATGAAAACTTAGAAAAGGCTAAAACGGCTATAGATGGCATGAAATCCCTGTTGGAGAAACTCAATCAGCCTCTAAATTTCACATACAGCACGGAGCTCATCGATGAAGACTTCAAGACTTACGACGAGATGTATGTTGAAGCCAAGCCATTACTTGAGGCTTCAATGGAGGCGCATGAAAAAGTTGAAAAAGACCTGAAGGCAAGGCTAAAAGAAATCGAAAACGAAAAATTGACGGCGGCGACTGCATCTGCAAAAAATGAAACATCAAAAGCGTCGCCAAAGTCAAAGGCTCAAAAAAAATGATTGAAAGTGAGCACGGTTTTGATGAACTGAACTGTGCTGAAAAACACATAAAGAACATTTATAGCAGGTGTAACTTGCGTTCGCTATGCAAGAACCCCAAAATTGAGGAGAATGAACTATGGACGTTTTAGTAACGGGCGCGACAGGGTTTATTGGCTCAAACCTGGCGCGTCGTCTTGTCGAATTGGGCTATCCTGTGCGCATCTTGATGCGCAAAAAATCCAGCCACCGTGCCATCAGCGACTTCGAATCGCGCGTGAAAATCGTCTACGGCGATATTACCGATAAGGCGTCGCTTGATGAAGCCACCAAAGGCGTTTCACAGATTTACCATTGTGCGGGAAAAGCCTACATCGGTTCGGGAAAGCGCGAACAACTTTACAACATCAACGTCGCAGGGACGCGCAATTTGCTCGATGCCGCAAGGGAAAACGGCGTCTCGCGCGTCGTCTACACAAGTTCCGTTTCCGCTATCGGAATTACAGGAACAAAACAGCCTGCCAACGAATCGCAAGAGTGGAATTTAGGCGACCTCAAAGTTGATTATTACACTTCCAAGCACCTTGCTGAATTGGAAGTCGCCGAAGCGGTCAAGAAAGGACTGGATTGCGTGATTGTCAATCCAAGTTATGTTTTTGGCGCAGGCGACATCAACTTTAATGCGGGCATGCTGATTCGCGATTTGTATTTGCGAAAAGTGCCCGTTTATCCCTCAGGCGGCGTGAATGTGTCGGATATTGAAGATGTTGTTGATGGGCATCTTGCGGCGATGGAAAAAGGCAGAACGGGCGAACGATATATTTTGGGCGGGAAGAATCTTTCCTACAAAGAACTCTTCGACCTCATCTGCGGCATCGTCGGTGCGCCGAAAGTCTTTGTTCCAATCACCGAAAGCATTGTCAAAATTTTTGTGGCTCTGACCGAAAACGCCCGTAAAATCAGGCGTGTAACCGCACTTGCCAATCGTGAAATCCTTTTAAGTGCAACGAAGTATTTTTACTACACGCCACAAAAAGCCATTCAAGAACTTGGGCTTAAAGTGCGACAGCCCGAAGAAAGCATCGTCCACGCCTACGAATACTACAAGATGAATCACTTGCTTTGAGCGATGCCCGAAGACTATCGCAAATACCTAAATCCGCAGACGGTTTCTACGCTGAAGTCTATTGAACTCAAAGCAAAAGCGATTGTAGAAGGATTTATTACAGGATTGCACAAAAGCCCGTATCACGGCTTCAGTGTTGAATTTGCGGAGCATCGGCAATACACATTTGGCGACGAAGTGCGGCATGTCGATTGGCGTGTTTATGCTCGAACGGGAAAGTATTACGTCAAGCAATACGAAGAAGAAACAAATCTGCGTTCTTACATTCTGCTGGATACATCAAGCTCCATGCGCTATTCTTCGGACAAAAAATTTCTGCCGAAAATTGAATACGCCGCCTACCTTGCCGCCGCCCTGACGCTCTTGATGGTTCAACAGCGCGACGCCGTCAGTCTCGTAACTTACAGCGAAAAACTTCATCAGTTCTTTCCGCCAAGCGTAAAATCGTCGCATCAAACCTTAATCCTTAAAACCCTCGCCGAAACAAGCAAACTCGTTTCTGAATCCCAAGGCGAAAGAACCAGCACCGCCAATGCGCTTTCTGAATTTGCCAAGCGATTGGACAAGCGCAGTCTCATCATCATTATCAGCGACTTTTGGGACGAGGTCGATAAAACCGTTGCCGCACTCAAACATTTTCGCCATCGTCAAAACGAAGTGATTGCCTTTCACTTGCTTGATAAAGTAGAGCGAGATTTTGAAATCGGGGGCGATTCGGAACTCTTGGATTTGGAAACAGGAGAAGTCATAACAACCTCGCCGAAACAGATTCACGCCGCATACCTCAGCGCGTTTGAAGCGCACATCGGAAAACTGCGGCGCGACCTCACCGACAACGGGATAGACTATGTTTTGTTTGACACATCAGAACCCTTCGACCGCTCATTGCTCGCTTACCTTCGTAAGCGCGTCGACATGATGTGAGTTCAAGCATTCTATCAAATGCATCATCATCGTTCTATAATCATAGTTCTATGAAGCGCACAATTTCATCGGCGTATTGCATGGTTGTGGCTTCGCCGCGCAAGTCGGGCGTGAGCACCTTGCCTTCCCCAAGCACGCGATAAACAGCGTTCATAATCCGTTCTGCCGCTTTATTTTCGCCTAAATGTTCAAGCATCATGACGGCGGAAAGAAGCATGGCGGTTGGATTAGCAACGCCTTTGCCTGCAATGTCGGGCGCAGAGCCGTGAACCGCCTCAAACACACAGGCTTCCGTGCCGATATTTGCGCCGGGCACAACGCCTAAGCCGCCGACCAATCCCGCGCACAAATCCGAGACAATATCGCCATACAAATTTTCAAGCACCATCACATCAAATTGAAGTGGATTCATGACCAATTGCATGCAACAGTTATCGACAATCACTTCATTGTATTCGATTTCGGGATAGTCTTTGGCGATTTCCTGACAGCATTTGAGGAAAAGCCCGTCCGCCAATTTCATGATGTTGGCTTTGTGAATGGCTGAAACTTTTTTGCGCTTGTGCGAGCGGGCGTATTCAAAGGCGAATTTCGCGATGCGCGTCGATGCCTCGCGTGTAATGACTTTCGAGGCTTGAATAACGCCGGGCGCGATTTCATTTTCAATCCCTGCATAAAGGCTCTCGGTATTTTCACGCACAACCACAATATCAACATTCGTGTAGCGCGCTCGCGTGCCCGGAATAGACTTCACAGGACGCAAGTTGGCGTAAAGATTAAGCGTTTTGCGAAGTTGAACATTGACGGACTTAAAGCCTTTGCCGACTTCCGTCGTCAGCGGTCCTTTCAAGGCAACTTTGTTCTTCAAAATGGAATCAAGCACGGTTTGGGGGAGTGGGTCGCCAAATTTTTCAACGGCGAGTTTGCCCGCAAGATGCTCTTCCCACGTAATTTGAACGCCGGAAGCGGCAATAATTTTCTTGACGGCGGCGGTAATTTCCGGACCGATGCCGTCTCCCGAAAGAAGCGTAATGATGTGAGACATACTACGAATGATGGTTTTTAATTGAATGCCTTAAAGTGATGTGTAGCGAAGTTGAGGGTCAAATTCCGGCATCAACAGTTCATCAGGAATTTGCCATTGTTCAACCGCGAGAAAATAAAGCAACCGAATGGATTCTTGAAAGGAAACAAGGCACAGACGCAAAAAGCCGCCTGAAACTTCCGCCGCAACACCTACCGACGGAATCCCGCTTTGTTCGGTAATCAACAGAGCGCGACAAAGTTGGGGCTTGCCTGTAATGACGAACACCATTTCACATTCAAGGCTATCTAAAAGCAACTTTGCGAATTGAATGTTGTCAATCGTGTTGCCCGCTTTGGCTTGCAAGACAATATGATGCGATGGCAATCCTTTTTCAACCAAATAGGTTTTCATCGCTTCTACTTCATGCTCGGCAAGTGAGACATTGGGATTGCCGCCGCTTAAAATGAAAAGCGTCGCTTTATCTTCTTTGTAAAGTTCAATGGCTTTGTCTAATCGCAGACGAAGGTCAGGCGTGATGTCGCCTTGTTCCGAAAACTCGTTGCCGAAGATAATCGCGGCGGAAAGCGATGGCGACGGCATTTCTTCACACTCTCGCCAGGTTTCATAAATCAAAAGCAGTGCGCCTGCAAACACCGAGACGGAAAGCGTGCCGAAAACAATCAATCCGTTTTTAAGCCAATTCATCGTTTCAAGGTTGGAAGCGTTGAGAAGGTTGAACTTATTCGTTGAACTTATTCAGGAATCAATTTAAAGAATATAGTGAGATGAAGAGTTCTTTTTCAACATCTCAATATGAAAATCCCCGATATTGAAAATTGTTATCAGAGGCGTTTGAATTGCGTGCAAAGGGGAAGTATATTTGCAAAAATCGCACAAGTCGCCTTTTCAAATTCTAAACCAAAACGATTATGACGGAACAAGTAAATACTGTGGGAATTGAAAACAAAATCGTCGCTATCGTTCGAAAACTAAAAGCGAGGTATCCTGAATTAGGAAGATATGAGATGGCATTTCATCTTGACCGCTACAAAGGCGAAGCCTATTACGACCGAGTGCTTGAAACAATAGAAGATGCGGGCGGATTTCGTGCACGCTTCACCGATAAAAGCACGATTGACATTCCTATTGAGGCACTTTCAGACTATCAAAACCCATCGTTCGTAGATAAATGGGGCGAAAAAATCATGGCGACGCGCCGCGTGTAAGCAGAAAGCACACTTTTGTATTTCAAGAAAATTCCAACAAGGCGACTTACACGTCGCTTTGTTCGTTTTT
>CALGMC010000204.1 GCA_937959145.1 uncultured Chlorobiales bacterium | reverse complement strand
TTCAAGCTTCTTGCGACGCGACAGTGGCCCTGCGGCATGATGTTTATCTATCAAGTCAGTTGCTACTTGAACGAGCGCGAAACAACCTTCGACACCTTTTGGTGCGATTTTTTCGAGCAGAAGTCTAATGCGTGGCTTCATATTGGCGGTTGTGCGATTGGAATGGACTTGCCTGTCAATTCAAGCGAGCGCGTTCAGTTTTCACATGGCAGTGTGCGCGGTGCAGATGGCGTCAATAACGCTTTTATCTACGGACGCACGCTCTCGCCCGATGTCGTTTCCGTTGAAGTTGTTTTTGACGGCTCAAAAACGATTGAAGATTGGACGCCCGACGAAGTTTTTGCGATTGCTCTTCCCGATGCGATTTCCGTTACCGAACTGCGCCTAAAAAATTATCGCGGCGAAGTCTTCGAGACCATTCCCGTTTCCGTTCACGATTAGTTACTTATTCAGACACTCGCCCTTGTTGAATTTATCCTTACTTCATTGCCCACCATTTGGGAGTTATCTCCGCTTTTTAGTTCTCGATTTTCTCGTATTTTGCTTTCAAAACAAACATAACGCTATGCGCACACGACTTTTTTTGCTCTTGCTGTTTCCTTTGACCTCAACCTTTGCCCAATCTGCCACCGATTCAAGCACCTTTGAATACCGCACCATTCCGAACAACGCCTATAAGGTTGGCGAGCGTCTTAAATACAGCATCAAATACGGTGTGGTGAAAGCCGTCAATACTGAAATTGCCGTCGTCAAAGACACCGTTGTGCGCGGAAGGGAGTGCTACAAAATCGAATACACGGCGCGAACCGTGCCGATGTTCGACAACTTCTATCGCGTCGACGACAAATACGAAACCTTTATCGACAAGCAAGGGCAATTCCCGCACAGTTTCAAACAGCAAATTCGTGAAGGCAAATACGAGCGCGACGAGTGGATGGAATTTTTTCACGACCAAGGCATCGCGAAATCGCTTATTCACAATCAAGAGTTCAAAATGGTTCCCTACTCGCAGGATATTCTTTCCGCTTACTTCTACGCTCGCACACTGAACTTGCGCGCGATGAAAGACGGCTCAATTATTGAGGTCAACAATGTCAGCGATAAAGAAGTCATTCCGCTGAAAATCAAAATCCGCAACCGTGATTTGCTCGAAACTGAACTCGGCGTTTTCCGCACCATCGTCGTTGAACCCATCGTTCAGGGCGTCGGCTTGTTCAAAAGCGACGGACAAATTCTCATTTGGATGACGGACGACGAAAACAAAATCCCGATTCGCATTAAAATTAAAGTCGTTGTCGGCTCGCTCTCTGCCGACATTGAGTCTATGGAAGGCTTACGCAACCCGCTGAAATCAAAAATGAAAGAATAATGTTCTCTTTGGCATCTGTTCAACCTTAATCGTTTTGACTATGCGCGTCAAACTTCTTGTTGGATTATTTATCGGGCTTCTCTGCTCTGCCTGCGGCTCTGAAACAGGACCTTCGGAAAAGGCTTCCGTCACTTTTCCCACTTCAACAACTTTCACACTCCGATATGCCGATTTTATCGACACCACAGGCACAGGTCGCAACTACGATTCCATTGGCGTCGTTGAAGAGCGCATCGTTGGCACGCGCACCGTTTCAGGCAGAACCGCATTCCTTCATCAAAATCAACTTATCACTGCCGACACGACAACCTTCGACACGACGCTCCACGCCTACGACAACAACAACCAAGACCAATGGATTTTCCTTTCAAGCATTGAAGATTTCGTCGGCAATTTAGGCGGGTTCAATTTGCAAGGCTTTCCTTCGGGCTGGTATCCATATCTGAAAACAACGGAAACGACGGGACGCAATTACACCATTCTTCCGCCCACGCAACTGACGCTTCGAATCGACACGCTGACGATTAACGCCACCGTTCGCGCCGTTGGCAACGTGCGTGGCAAAGAAACGATTACCGTTCAAGGCAGAAGTTACAACACCACAAAAGTTGTGCTCACCTTTACCCTTCAAGCACGACTTCTTGGCTTGACTTTGCCCGAAGCCGAAATTCAACAGCAAGTCTGGTGTGGCGACAACATTGGCATTGTCAAGTTTGAAACCACATCGGCAACGATTGGCTTGCCGCCTTTCTTTTCGTTCACAACGCCAAACGCGAAACAAGAACTTATCAGCATTACGAACACTTCGGCTTCTGCGGATTGATTGAATTTGGGAGTGAGTGGGGGAAATTTTCTCTCGTTCCTAATTTCTCGCTCCTAATTTTATCATTTCCAATTAGTCGGCTTCGTAGACAAGCCCTTTATAGAGGGCTTCGATTTCATCTTTGAACTTTTGCTCGACGACTTTGCGCTTGATTTTTAGCGTTGGCGTCATTTCGCCTTTATCAATCGAGAATTGCTCTGCAACGAGTAAGAACCGACGGACTTTTTCGTGGCTGGCAAGGTCGCGCGAAATTTTGCGGAGCAAATCATCATAGAGTTTCTTTATCTCTTCCTTTTGCATCAATTCAAGATTGCTTTCATACTTAATGCCATTTTGGTCGGCGAAGGTTTTCAGCGTATCGAAGTTTGGAACGATAATCGCCGAAAG
>CALGMC010000203.1 GCA_937959145.1 uncultured Chlorobiales bacterium | reverse complement strand
CATCGGCTTCGATGTCGGGTTGATGTATCAAACCTCGCAAGGCGTTTTGCTCGGTGCGTCGGTTCAAGATGTAACCACAACGCTCGTTTCGTGGTCGACAGGGCGAAACGAACTGATTGCACCAACGGCAAAACTCGGCGTGGGCTACTTGCTCGATGTGCTGAACGGACGAGTGACGTTTGGTGCCGATACCGATGTGCGCTTTGAAGGACGAAAAAGCACGGCGAATTTTAATGTCGGAAACATGAGTTTCAACTTTCGTGGCGGCGCAGAGTATTCCTACAAGGAAGTCGTTGCTTTGCGTTTGGGAATGGACGACATCGGGCGCATTACGCTCGGCGCAGGCGTCAGACTCTCTAAACTTAACATCGATTACGCCTTCGCCAAATTTGACGGTGCCGACCAAATCGGCAATTCTCACCGTATCTCGCTTCAAATCGAACTCGACCAAGAAGAATATCGCCGAACGGGCTATACGCCACCTTCTCCTTCAATCAATCCGACCACAGAAGAAAAACCCGCGTCTGAAAATTAAACCGACAAGCAAGCAGGATAAAGCCATCATCTATTGTTAAGAAAAACCTAAATTCCCTCATCATGCCAAGCGACATGGCACGCTTTTCAAACCAAACCAATGGAGGCTGTTTTATGAAAAAATCGTGGCTTGCTCTCGTGCTTATCTGCATAAGCCTATCAGCAACGGCGCAACTTCGGCTCAATGGTCAACTGCTCGTTGATTCAAAAACGATAAACCTCACGCAACTCGTCGGGGTCGTTGTCGGTGCAAGCATGCAAAGTTCAGGCGGCACTTTTCTTTCCATGAATGTCAATAACGACGCCGATGAATCCAAGATGGCAACCTTAACCGCCACGCTTTCATACAACGGACAAGAATTAGCCAAAGGCAGAACAAGAAACAAAGTGCGCCTTGCGCCGCGTGCTGCCGTTCGACTGACCAACAATAATTTTGTGGGCGGCGAATGGGCAACAATAGGCAGAACGGAAAACGCCGCGCTCCTTGAAGACATGAGAAACAAGAGCGGCGGAAAATTGCCAAACGGAAGCTACATGCTCACTTGGACGCTCGAGACCGACGACGGCGGATTTACCTCGTTTCCACTTTCATTTACGGTGGCAGGAAGTCGCGAAGCCTTTGTGCGTCTCATGTCTCCGGGCGCGCACGCTGGCGATAAAGCCGATGCCGTAACGACGAAGTTTCCTGTTTTTCAGTGGACAGGCTCAGCCGATTCCTATACCTTCAACCTTTGGGAAGATGTGAATAAAACGGGCAACGTCGCCGCTGTGATTTCGCTGCCGCCAATGGTAAGCGCGAGAAATCTCACGCAAACAACGGTGCGCTACGAAGAAGTCGGCGGCAGTCGTGAACTGCAAGCAGGCAAGCAATACATCTGGTCAGTTGAGGCTAGTGTTACAGGCGGCGGTAAGGTTACAGACGCTTTTATCTTCACGGTTGCAGAAACGGTCAAGTAACAATTCGGCTTCAATGAAAAACATTTGCGTTTATTGCAGTGCCAGCAACGGACTTGCAAAAAAGTATATCGATGAAGCCGTGAAACTTGGCGAAGCCATTGCGAAACACGGCGCGACGCTCGTTTATGGCGGTGGAAATGTCGGGTTGATGGGCAAAGTTGCATTTGCGGCGCAAGAACATGGTGCAAAAGTTATCGGCGTCATTCCCGAACGATTGGTTGAGCGCGAAGCCGTTCATCGTGGTTGTGATGAACTCATCATCACGAAAACGATGCGAGAGCGCAAAGCCATTATGGACGAAAAATCCGATGCCTTCATCGCGCTTGCTGGCGGTTTTGGCACACTCGACGAAGTGATGGAAGCCATCACCATTCGCCAACTCGGTTTCCACCAAAAACCAATTATCTTTCTCAACACCGACGGCTTTTACAACAGTCTGCTCGAATTTTTTGAACAACTTTACGCACAAGGATTTGCAAGGCAACGCGACCATTGCCCATATCAAGTCGCAGAAAGCGTCGAGAGCGCGTTAGCCTTTGCCTTCGGAACAAATGCCGCGCATGTTCAGCACACTTAAAACGATACGCTGAAAATCGCTGTTTCAAAGGCTGAATTTTTCTTAAACACTTAAACCTTAAACACACTATGTTCGACATTATTCAGCGCGACGCCATGCTCCAGCAAATGCGCGAAGATTTAACCAAAGTCGGCGTTAAAGAACTTCGCACGCCCGAAGAAGTAGATGCCGCAATGCAACATGCCAAAGGCACAACGGTTGTTTTTGTGAACTCTGTTTGTGGCTGTGCCGCAGGCAAGGCAAGACCGGGCTTTGCCTTATCGCTTCAAAATGAGATTGTGCCCGATAATCTCTTCACGGTTTTTGCCGGTCAGGATAAAGAAGCGACGGCAAAAGCGCGAACCTACTTCACCGACGCGCCGCCCTCTTCGCCCTCGATTGCATTTTTCAAAGATGGTAAGTTCTTAGGCATGATGCACCGCCATCAAATCGAAGCGCGCTCCGCTGAAATGATTGCGGGCGACCTCAAAAACATCTATAACAAGTATTTCAAAAAGGAAGCCGAACAGACCATCGAGCAACCGTAAAAAACGCGCGACATCGTTTGAACGCAAAGGGCGACGGCTTTTGGTCGCTCTTTTTATTTAATGAGCAATGAGTCGTGAGTAATGGAGAACGGAATCCTTCACTATTTATTATTCGCTATTCATTATGCTGGATTCCTCACAGTGTTCGGAATGACGAAAGCAATTCTTCATTATTCTGTTCATGAACCTCTTTCTTATTCGCCATACGGAAGTTGAGCATGCGTCAGGGCGATGTATCGGGCAGAGCGACGTGCCGCTATCTGAAAAAGGCAAGCAGGATATTTTCAGACTTGTCGAGCATTTGAAACCGCTTGCGCCGCAACGCCTAATTTCAAGCGACCTTTCCCGCTGTTTGATGTTGGCAGAGAGGCTCGGCGAGGCTCTATCAATGACGGTTGAAGCTAAAAGCGCGTGGCGAGAAGTGAGTTTCGGCGCGTGGGAAAATCAATCTTGGGACGACCTTCACGCTCAGTATCCTGAACAACTCGAAGCATGGATGAAAGACTTTGTAAGAATCGCGCCGCCTGAAGGCGAATCATTTCTTAAATTACAGTTGCGCATTGAAACCGAACTCAATGCGCTCAAAGAAAGTAACGCTGAAACCATTTTGGTGGTAACGCACGCGGGTGCAATTCGAGCGGCACTTTCAAGCGCAATCGGCTTGCCGCTTGAACGCGCCTTTTCAATCCACTTGAACTACGGCGCGCTGGTTCATCTCAACTTTAAGAGCGGCATGTGGACGCTTGAAAATTTGAACAACATACTCTTATCTTCACCATGCGACCAACCTACGACCTACTCGCGCTGATGCTAATGGCGGTATGCACCTTTGCCTTTATCGGATTTGTTATCTACAAATTTCTTTCCTACGTGCGTAAAGAAAGTTCGCACTATCACGGGCGATACCGTGCGCTCTTCAAAAATCTCTTTGACGACAAATTCCGATTGAATTGAGTCGCCCTAAAAAGTCAGCAAATTAAGGAGTGAGCGATTCAAGGAGTGAACGACTCAAGGCGCGTTCCAAAAGCATCAGGTATAAAAGCGAGAATCCCAAAAAACCTGAAACCCAAAATCCAAACCCAACTGTCATGACGGAACGCCACCGCCAAATCAAAACGCTCAATGAAGAAGCGACATCTCTCAAAGAATCAGAGCCAGAAAAAGCCATTGCGCTTGCCAAGAACGCGGCGGAGCAGGCGCGAAAGGAAGGTTTATTAGAGGAATTGGCGCAAAGCCTTTTGTGTATTGGCGTTGCAGAGTTTCGGTTGTCAAATTTTCAAAAGTCAGCACTCGTGCTCTCGGAAGCCCTCGACCTTTTGGAGCAAACACAAGCCGATACAGCCGAAGCCCTCTTTTGGCTCGGAAGGGCGCACGACCGAATTGGCAATTATAGCCTCGCGCTCGAGATTCATCTCAAAGCCCTTGATAGTTTGGAAGGCAAAGGCGAATCAAAAGCACTTGCGCAAGTTTATAGCCAAATTGGCGGAGTGCATTTGCATCTGAACAATTTTGAAAAAGCGATTGATTACTACTTTAAGGCGTTAGATGTCTATGACAAGCAAGGCAACACAAAGGCACTTTCCAGCACCTACAACAATCTCGGCGTGATTTTCCGAAAGAACGGCAGTTACGACGAAGCGTTGACTTATCTCAAAAAAAGCCTTGCGCTTGCTGAAAGTCTTGGCGATGCAACTGCCATCGCTTATCCGCTTTATCACATCGGAAATGTTGAAAAACTCAAAGGCAACTTGAAAGAAGCAGAAGTATGTTTTCAGCGTGGACTCAAACTCTTGGAAGGCACAACGGATAAATACATCACCTGCTCTCACCTTTCAGGCTTAGCCGAGTTGCTCTACGAATCGGGCAAACTTTCACAAGCCATTAAGTATCACCAAAAAGCCTTGAAGCTTGGCGAAGAATCAAGTTCAAAAGAAATTATCTATGAGGCGCACGAAGGGCTTTATCGTTGTTACAAAGAGCAAAAGAACTATGCCAAAGCCTTGCATCATCACGAACGTTTTTTGAGCGTGCGTCAGGAAGTGTTCAGTGAGCAATCCGATAAGCGCATTCGCACTTTGCAGTTTGAATATGACTACAAAGCCGCTGAACAAGAGGCGGAAATTTATCGCCTCAAAAATATTGAACTCGTTAAAGCCAACGAACTCAAAGACGAATTTCTCGCGATTGTGGCGCACGACCTCAAAAGTCCGCTTCAAACGATTATGGGCTTTGCCGAACTCATCAAAGAAAAGCCTGACAGAAGCGACCTTGTCCCAAAACAAGCCGAATCCATCTTTAATGCGTCAAAGCGAATGCTTAAACTCATTGATGATTTGCTCAAAACAGCGGCAATCGAATCGGGACGATTAGAATTGAAAAAAACACTTACCGACGTTGCTGAACTCTTGCGTTTTGTCGTCGATGAGCAACGATATTATGCAAGCAAAAAAGACCTTCAAATTCATCTCGAACTCGAAGGCGAATGTATTGCAAGGGTTGACGCGGCAAGGCTTTATGATGTCTTCGAGAATCTCATCTCAAACGCGATAAAGTATAGCCCGAAAGGAAAGGCAATTTTTGCAAAATGTCAGATTCAAAAAGCCAATGCGCCAACTGCGGAAACCGCCGTGCTGGTTTCAATCAAAGACGAAGGTTTGGGTATGACGGAAGAGGACATTGCCAAAGCCTTCGGCAAATTTCAGAAACTTTCGGCACAACCGACAGGCGGGGAAAACTCCACAGGATTAGGACTTAGCATCGTCAAAGAACTTGTAGAACTGCACGGTGGCAGAGTATGGATTGAAAGCGAAGGCAAAGATAAAGGCACAACATTTTTCGTCTTGCTCCCAACCGAATCTCAATCATGATTGAAATTTCAAATACAACTAAGCGGAAAATTCCAACGCAAAAATTGTGCGCTGTCATTGAGCAAGTGTTGAAGTGTGAAAAACATCGCGCAGAAATGATTTCCGCTGTCTATTGCGGCGATAAGTTTATCAAAAAGATAAATCGAACGTTTCTGCAACATGACTACGCCACCGATACCATTTCCTTTCGGCTCAACGAAGGCAAAAACGTAGAGGGCGAGTTCTACATCTCGCTCGATACCGTTGCCCGAAATGCGCGTCAATACAAGGTGAGTGCGGAAGAAGAACTCTTTCGTGTTACGATTCATTCGGTTTTGCATCTTGTTGGATACGGTGATAAAACGCAAGAAGAACGTCAAGAAATGACCGCAAAAGAAAACGCCTACCTCACAAAATTTGCTCGCTCCAAGAAGTAATCGCGCTTCAAGTGTTCTGTTTCCTGCCAAAATCATTTCAAAGTGAATTGAATTTTTAGCGACGCTCAAAAACGTTTTTTCATTGTGAGAAAAAAACGAAGTGAAACGCAATCACTAAAAGCGCGCCTGCCTGAATCGCTTGTGTTTATCGCA
>CALGMC010000202.1 GCA_937959145.1 uncultured Chlorobiales bacterium | reverse complement strand
CAAAAACGAAGAAAGTTTCGCGCCGAAAAGCCCAAGCGGGTTGTGAAGTTGGCTTGCGACGAGCCGCGCCTCGTGTGAGAAAAATTCAAGTAGGGAGATATTCTCAATGAGTGCTTCGTCTTCGATGTGATAGCAAAAAAGCGCGATGAGAAACAGCACGGAAAGTAGCATCACAAAAACGCCCCAGAGTTCGGAGCGGCGTTTGAGAATTGAGTCTCCGAGTGGATTTTTGGATTTCTTCGTCGATTTTTTCTTCGCGCCGCCGCTCGGCTTTGAGCGTTCCTCTTTCGGCAAGTTGAGCGTAGAGGCGTCGTCAATCAATTCGGGTGTTTGCATATTTTTTTTCGCAACGAAAGAATAACAAAAATTAAGAGACGCTTTAACGAAAGGCTTGAATGCAAAAACGATAAAGCAGAGGTATTGAACTCAACTGAGATGTCCGTTGCGAAAGGCGAGAGAAAAAGCACCAATCAAAAAAGGCAACAGCCTTCCGCATAAACGGAAACGCTTGATGCCTTCAAATTGTGATGCGATGCGTGAAATGTTGAGCGTTAATTTAATGAACGTTCATAACATTTCCCGAAGAAAACGAGAGCACAAATTGCGATGAACGCGCTGTGCGATGCACATTTCAAAAAGCAGTGTCAAAAGTCGAGCGAGCGTAAGTTCTTGAAGTGACCATTTGAGCGAACGCGCCGCTTGATTTCTTCGGCACGCTCAATTTCGGGAATCACACGCTCAAAATGCTCGATGATAAATTCTAATCGAGCGTTTTCGCTGGTCATTTCAAGGAGTTTTTGCTTTTGAAGCACGTCGAGTCCTGCGTTGTGCGCAATACGGAACGAGGCACGCTCATCGCTGTCGTATTCCTCAACGGTGGTTTCGCCATTGATGAGTTCCATGAGATTGAGATGAAGCGTAATGGCTCGTTGTCGGAGCGAGCCGTCTAAAACCACTTCGTCGTCGTCGAAGAACTCGACAGAGGCTTGCATGTAGGGTTTATCTTTATAGACCTCAAGCATTCGGTAGCGCATCACGCCTGTTGTGATGATGTCTAAACGCCCGTCGGCGTATTCATTAACGATTTCCTCGAGGTCGACCGTGCACCCGACGGGATAAAGTTTGTTGTTATATGCCAGCGACACACCGAAAGGCTTTCCTTGTCCATACTCCATTCCGGAGCGGCAGTAAGCAATCATCGCCTTGTAACGCTCTTCAAAAATATGGAGCGGCAAGGGTTCAGAAGGACAAACCACAAGCGGTAGAGGAAAAAGCGGAATAATGTTTTTATCAGCCATTGTGGTCAGAAGAAAATATGTCGCGAGGATATGCCCAAGCGATTATGTGATAAATTTGAAACCTTGAACTCAAGTGACAGCCAATTTTAACGAGGCTGTTTGAACTTGCCAAAAGGAATTGGAGGCACAGCAAATCCTCCAAATTTGTCCGTCAAGTAAGTGTTTTACAGTTGAAAGATAGTTGTATTTGCGTAATATGCAGACTTGAAAAACAGAAACAAACAAAGATACACCGAAGTGTGTGTGTCGCAAAAATCGCATAGAGCTAATAAAGTTCAATGAAGCAAAAAAGTTATGTACGCTTGATGAACGCGGTATTTTATGCGCATCATGGCGTCTATCAAGCCGAGCATCAAGTTGGGGCGCGCTACGAAGTCGACGCCGAGTTAGCACTTGATTTCAGCGAAGCGGGCACGACCGATAAACTCGCCAAAACGGTGGACTACGAAAAAGTCTACGCCAAAATCAAAGAAGCCTTGACGGGCAAAAAGTTTTATCTGATTGAAGCCGTCGCTAAAACGATTGCTGATGAACTGTTGCAGGATTTTGAGGAACTGGAATCGGTGAGAATCCGCGTGCGCAAACGCAACCCACCGGTTGGCGGCGTGTGCGATTACGCCGAAGCCGATTATATCGTTGAGCGATGAGCATTGTCTTTATTGGTCTCGGTTCAAATCTCGGCGAGCGGCTCTCAATGCTCCAAAAAGCAATCGCTTGCATCTCGGAACTTCCGACCACCGAAGTGCTTGCCACATCAAGCGTTTATGAATCGCCGCCGATTGACAACTCCGCGCAAAATCACTTCTTGAACGCCGTCTGTAAAATCAGGACGAAACTGCCGCCGAAGGCATTGCTCGACGCCCTCAAAGAAATTGAGCGCAGACTCGGCAGACCTGAACGCTACGCGCGATGGTCGCCCCGATACATTGACCTTGACATTTTATTTTACGACAACCAAGTGCTCAATCAAGACGGTTTAACCATTCCACATTCGGAAATTCAAAACCGAAAATTTGTGCTTCTGCCAATGCTTGAATTGGACGATTATTTTCACCCTGTTTTGAAAAAGCATTTGTCAACTTTGCTGGCAGAAACAAATGACGCCTCGCCTGTCTTAAAAACAAAAATCTCTATCGCACTACAACAAGAAAACTAACTGTGAAATGACGCAAAAGAAACCCTTGCCGTTACACACGCAAATTTTTATCGGGTTGTTCGTCGGGCTGATAGCGGGACTTGCCGTTAATTTTTTTGCGCCGCAAAGCGAGGCGGTCAAATGGATAGCCTCGAATGTGGCTTACCCAATCGGACAGATTTTTTTGCGGCTGATTTTTATGGTGATTATCCCGCTGATTTTTTCAGCGATTGTATTAGGCGTTTCGGATTTGGGCGATGTCGGGCGCATTGGGCGCATTGGGCTGAAAACCTTGCTCTTTACCGTTGTCATTACAGGGCTTGGCGTCGTGATGGGCGTTGTTTTGGTCAATCTTTTCAAGCCGGGTGAGGGAATTGCGGAAGAAAGCCGACAAGCCTTGATGTCGACCTTGCAAGGCAATCAAAATGTGGGCACCATTTTGACCAACGCACAGCAAACGAAATCCGCTGTTCAAACACTTCTCGATTTCATTCCGCGCAATCCGTTTGTCGATGCAACCTTTGCTTTCGACCCAAGTTATCAAGGCGGTGGGCTTTTAGCGATTATGTTCTTCGCGCTCATTTTCGGAATTGCCATGGCTCTTTGTGAGAAAGAGCGCGTTGAGCCACTGACGAAAGTTTTTCAGGGTCTCTACGATGTGGTGATGAAGATTATTGATTTCGCGATGCGCCTTGCGCCCTTTGGCGTTGCGGCATTGATTTTTTCTGCGGCATCTCAACTTGGGTTTCAGATTATTGCAACGCTCGGCATGTATGTTTTCGTTGTGATGCTCGCGCTCTCTATTCATCAATTCATCACATATGGATTGATTCTGCAATTTTTCGCCAAGCGCAATCCGATTGAATTTTTCAAGAACATTTGGGAAGTGATTTTAACCGCATTCTCGACGAGTTCCTCGAATGCGACCTTGCCGACTTCTATTCGAGTAACAACAGAGAAACTGAAAATCAATCAAGACATCGCAAACTTTATTTTGACAGTTGGCTCAACGGCGAATCAAAACGGCACGGCACTTTATGAAGGCATTACGGTGCTCTTTTTGGCACAGTTTTACGGCGTAGATTTATCGCTGGGGCAACAAGTTTCAGTCGTATTGCTCTCAATTTTGGCGGGCGTTGGAACAGCGGGCGTTCCGGGCGGCTCACTTCCGCTGGTGGTGTTAGTGCTTCAAACAATCGGCGTGCCTGCTGAAGGCATTGGCGTAATTTTGGGCGTGGATAGGGTGCTGGATATGAGTCGAACCGTTGTGAATGTTACGGGCGACATTACGCTTGCCGCGTGGGTGGAATCATCTGAATCGCAAGGGGTGAATGTCGATGCGTAATCTCTCTTGCCGCGATGTATCTTTGCGGTTTTAATCAACAAAGGAAATTAGAAGTGAATGTATAAACGTGTTCTCATTGTCGGTGCAAACGGGCTTGTCGGGCAGAAGCTCACCGAAATTTTTTCACACGACCGATGTTTTGACTTGCTCATTTCTGCACGTCAGAGCGAAGCCTACAACCGAGCGGCAAGTTTCGGCTATGTTCAACTCGACGCCGTCAATCTTGCGGCGGTGAAAGAACTTGTGTGGAACTTCTCGCCCGAAGTCATCATCAATGCCGCCGCCTATACCGATGTCGACGGCTGTGAGCGCGAAAAAGAACTTTCGTGGAAAGCCAACGTAACGGCAGTTGAAAATCTCGTTACTGCCTCGCGATTGGTGGGCGCGCGCGTCATTCACATTTCTACCGATTATGTCTTTGACGGCAAGGCTGGACCTTACGACGAAACTGCAATGCCAAATCCACTTTCCTACTATGGCAAAGAAAAGCTCGCCTCTGAAAACGCCGTGCGTGCATCGGGCGAAAATTGGGCGATTGTGCGCACGATGGTCGTTTATGGCGTCGCAGAAAAGGTGAAAAAAAATTTTGCGATATGGCTGGCGCAAGAGTTGAAAAAAGGAAACAAGGTCAATATCGTCGGCGACCAAGTCGGCAATGTAACGCTTGCCGATGACCTCGCGCGGGGCATTTATGAACTGGTCCGCCAAAACAAGCGCGGGCTTTATCACATTGCAGGGTCAGATATTCTCTCGCGATTTGAATTTGCTCGCAAACTTGCCGATGAATTCGGGTTCGATAAATCGCTCATTCGTCCAATCAAGACTGCCGAACTCAATCAACTTGCGGTGCGTCCGTTGCAATCAGGCTTGATTACCTTAAAAGCACAAGCGGAACTTGGAATCACGTTTCTTTCGAGCGATGAATCGCTGAAAAAATTCAAAAAGCAGTTTTTGGAAAGCGC
>CALGMC010000201.1 GCA_937959145.1 uncultured Chlorobiales bacterium | reverse complement strand
TATTCGCTTGCGCCAACCAGCACGGTCGATTACAATGCCAATGGCAATCAAACCGTTGCGGCAGTAACCTACGGCAATCTGACCTTCAGCGGCGGCGGCACCAATAATCGCACCCTCGCAGGCGCAACAACCGTTCAAGGTAACCTGACCATTGGCGCGGGCAAAACACTCATTACAAGTAACAACGCCTTGACGGTCGGCGGTAACTTTAACCTTGCGGCAACAACATCAAACTTTACGGGTGGCACCTCAACTGTAACCTTCAACGGCACGGGGGCGCAAACCATCACGCGCACTGACGGCGGCACGCTGACTTTCAACAACATGACCGTCAACAAATCTGCCGGCTCCTTGACGCTCGCAACGGCGGCGGCAACCACCACGCTCACGATACCCGGCACGCTCACGCTCACAAGCGGCGAGTTCACCATCGGCGGAAGTGCATCGGTGCCAAATACGCTGGCAATCAATGGCACGGTTACAGGCTCGGGCACGATTACAGGCTCCGCAAATTCAAACTTGACGGTAGGCGGAACGGCGAACACCTCAGCAGGAACCCTCAACTTCACAGCGGGCGGTCAAACCCTGCGCGACCTCACCATCAATCGCGGCACTACCAACGCGGCAGAGGTTACATTCGGAACAAATTTGACCGTGCAAAATACATTCACGCTCACCAATGCGCGCGTGCTGATGTCGGGCTCAAACACGCTGACCTACACCAACACAGCGACAAACATTTCGGGCGGAAGCAACAACAGTTTCGTCGATGGACGCCTTGCTGTTCAAATTCCAACTGGAAGTGGAACAAGAATTTTCCCAATCGGCGACGGCTTCAACTACCGACCTGTAAGAATTACGACCACATCAGCGGCAGCAGGCTCAACGGTTCGTGCCGAAATGATTAACACTGCACCCACACCCGGAAGCCTCGGCGGAATGAACAACATTTCAGGGGTGCGCTACTACAGCATTGACCTGACCGTGGGCTCCTTAACCTCGCCGCAAGTCCGACTCGAGTATCAGCCCGATGAAGTGGTAACAGACCCGAGCGACTTGGTTGTGGCACGCTCTACGGATAATAACAACTGGACAAATGAAGGACGCGATGCCTCAAACTCATCGACCTCAACGCCGACAGGGTTTGTAACCTCAAATGCAACGACCATTGCGGCAACCACCTTCTTCTCGCTTGGCTCGCTGACGCCCGATAACCCACTTCCCGTCAGCATGCTCTCGCTGAATGCCATCGCGAAAAACGGACGCACCGCCGTTATTCAATGGGAAACGGCGTCTGAACAAGACAACCTTGGCTTCGTGCTCTATCGTAGCGAAACCGAAAACGGCAACTTCGAGCAAATTGCCTCTTACCAAACAACCGATAAGCTGCGCGGACAAGGCACAAAACTCACCGAAACGAAGTATCTCTATGAAGATAGCCGCAACACGCTACCGGGTAAGGAATACTTCTACAAACTTGTCAGCGTCGATTTAGATGGCACACGGCACAATATCTCGCTTGGTGGACAAAGCGTGTGGGGCGTTCAACTGCCATTTGAATACGCGCTCGACCAAAACTATCCGAACCCGTTCAATCCTGTAACCACGATTCAGTTCGCGCTCGAGAAGGCAGGAAAAACGACGCTCGAGATTTACAATGTGCTCGGACAAAAAGTTGCCACATTGGTGAATGCCGAGTTGAGCGCGGGTTCCTATCGCTATCAATGGAACGCAAGCGGATTTGCAAGCGGTATTTACTTCTACCGATTGAGAAGCGATAACTTCGTGGCAACGAAGAAAATGCTGCTTGTGAAGTAATTCACGCAGAAACGAAAAAGACAGGGCGGATATAAATCCGCCCTTTTTGTTTTGTGCTGATGTCGCGCCGTGCTTATTCAAACGTGTGAAAGACAAGGCGAATCCCAAAACTGAACCAAATCGGAAGCGGATTATCGCCGCCGATGCCTTTGCCGAACGTGCCATCAATTTGAACATCGTCGCTGAAAAAATGACGGAAGCCGACTTGATACGAAATCCCCGAGCCCGGCACGTAGGGGTCGCCTGAAAACACTTCTGCAACCAAGTGAAAGCCGCCTAAGGTGCGCAACTGCGTGCCGAATCCCCAAGTGAGAAGCCACTTTTCAGCGAGCGAGCCATCGAGGTAGTTTGTGCCGAGATTGAAGTGCAAGAGCACATCGTTAAGTTTTCCAAAACATTGTGTGATGGTGAGAAAGGTAAACGCGCCATAACCTTCGGGTTTGAGTGCGCCGCTTCCCGATGGAAGAAACGAGCCAATCACTAAGCCAACACCCGGCAATTCGTAAGGCAAATAATCCTTAAACAAAAACTTCGCCTGCACGAGCGGAACGCCAAACGTAAATTCATTCGCGGTTGGCAGACGCTCCGCGCCAAAAACCCCGCCAAGCGTGAGTTCAAGCCAGCGCGTTGGACCGTAAGCCGCTAAAACCCACTGCTCAATGCCAAATTTATCTTGGCGATACCACGACTCAATTTGCGATAGCCGATTGCCCACCACGCGCGCATCGTCCGTAATGAACGGGCGAACATGCTGTGTCGGCTGTGCGCTACGCTTGAAAGAGGTCTGTGCAGAAACATCAAAGGGCAGGGAAAAGACAAAGAACATGATTGCGGCAAAAAGTTTTGTCGTCATAAGCGATGTGTTAAGGTTGAATGAAAGAAGAAGAGGCAAAACGGAAATGCGAGACAAAAATAAGCATTTCGCAGGACTTCGCTGAACCCGGTTGTAATGAGTAGTGAGTAATGCGGAACGACAAGGCAATTCTTCACGCTTCGCTTTTCATTATGATGGATTCCTCACTCTGTTCGGAATGACGAACTAATGACGAATTTGTTTTTCTGAACGGAGCGTTAAGGAGTTAAAAGTTGATAGTGAAGAGTTAAGAGTGTGTGCTCAACTTTTAATTCTCAACTCTCGACGGGCTCAGCATTATCCTTTTGCAACGAACAACACTCCTTCGTTAGCGCGTAGCCTGACGGAAATTCCGCCTGTCCATAACTCAAACTGCGGGCTATGTTTCGGCTCGGTGGTAATGACTTCAACGTGTTCGTAACTTTCTACGCTATCAAAAGCATTAGTTGAGAAGTAAACTTCTTTGGGCGAATCGGTGAGATTGACGAGCGTGAAGGTTTGCGCAATGTTTGCCCCGTAGAAGCGCGTAAAGCCAATAACTTCGGAATCGCCATTGAGATGGAGTTGTGCGAATCCGCCGCAGGTAATAGCAGGATTATGAAGCACATGCGCAAGGCGTTGATAAAACCGAGCGATGTTGGGGTCGCCGTCTTCATTATAGCGGCGAATGAGTTGAACAGGAATGCGCCGTGTGTAGCCTTCAAGTTGTCCTTGATGCAAAAGCCGCATGCCGGGCATGGTGAGCACAAGAAGCAAGGCGGCGCGGTTGTTTTTTCCGAATTGCAGTGCCGCTCGTGGTTCGTCGTGGTTTTCGGTAAAGCAAACCATCTTGCGCTGAAAATCCCAACTTGCCGATAAATGCGCTTTGACGCCGAAGAGGTCGCGTCGGTGCAGGCGGTCGTAAAGTTTTTTGTCGTAAGTGAAATCGAAGCCCATCTGTTGAAGTGTCCATTCGGTTTCCCAATAGGCTTCGGCGATAAAGAGAAAGTCGGGGTTGATGGATTTCGTTGCGCTGATGGCGTGAGTCCAAAATTCATCGGTCATTTCGCCTGCCAGCCATCGCCAAGTTTGATTGAAGACGGATTTCAGTTCGAGCATAGCCATATCGCACCGCACGCCGTCGCACCGTTTAGCAAGCGATTGTAGGATTTGAATCATGGCGTTGCGCAAGTCGGGGTTTGCGTAGTTGAGTTGAAGCGTATCGGTCCAAGCAGGGAAGTATGGGTCTTTGCCGCACGCAAAGAAGTGCTCGCCATCGGGCGAATAGAAGTCGCTACTTTGAAGCGCAAGCGATTTTGGAGCGGAAATAAAATACTCGGGGTGCTGTGAAAGCCACGCATGGTCAAGCGCAACATGGTTCGGCACAAAATCTAAAATGAGTTTCAATCCGTGTGAGGAGAGACGCTCGCGAAATTTTTGCAATCCGCTCTCGCCGCCCAACGCTTCGGAGACGGTGTAATCGGCAATGCAGTAAGGTGAGCACACGACATCGTCTTCGGTCCAATTCGGCAAGGCGCGCTCGTAATCTTGCCATAGCCCGCGATGCGTGCGTGCAATCTCTTGTCCCTTAACGCTCGGCTTCCAAACGCCCATGAGCCATATCGCATCAAAGCGGTGTTGCTGCCATTTTTGAAATTCCGTTTCAGGGACAGACGCAAGCGTAATTGGCTCACCGTGTTTGTCTGAAAGTTCGCTTAGCCACAGCCGCGTATTGAGTTCATAAACAAGTGGAAATTTGATGTCTGACATTGCTTGTGTTGAAAGGTTTAATTTGTAATTTGCGAAAACTCATCGCCTATAATTCATATCTACAAATACAAAAAAGGCTTTTCTGCAAAGTAATGAAAAGAGGCAAATCTACGCCCGCTTCTTTGGGGCGGGTAAGCAAGTCCTCCCCGTCCGAAGAAACCCCAGAGACGTCGGCACCAAAATCGCATTGGCAACTCGCGTTTGAGCACTTGAATCAAGCCGTTGTGATTACAAATCAAAATCGAGAAGTGATTGAGGCAAACCCTGCATTTTGTCGTTTGGTTGGAAAACAACCGTCGGAAGTTATCGGCAGGCAGTTTGAAGATGTGTTGAGGCTAAGTGAAAAATCGCAGAGAAAACGGATTCAAGCCGAGTTCAACAAGCAAAAGAAAGGTGTTGCGTCAGAATATGAAGTATGTATCGGCGAAGGCGCGTCAGCGAAAACCGTGCAGGTGCAAGCCGCGCCGCTCTTCGACGAAGCCCAAACCTTTCTTGGAAGCGTGGCAATCCTATCGGAAGTCAAGAAAAGCGTGGTAACATCGGCAAGCGACGCTGAAGCCTTGCTTAGAGCGGTCTATAACTCGGCAGATATTGGCATGTGTGTTACGGACGCCGAAGGTAAGTTTGCGGAGGTGAACCCTGCCTATTGCCGAACCTACGGCTACACACGCGAAGAATTAGTTGGACAGCACTTTATCAAAGTCTTGCCACCTGAAATTCGTGAGTGGGCAAAAAAATTGCATGATGACTACATCGCCGAAGGCACCGACCAAAGCGCAGGCGAGTGGCAAGTGATGCACAAAAATGGCGACATTCGCGACGTTGCCGTAACCGCCGCACGCCTCATCTTAGACGATGGTCGTCGCTTCAAAGTAACGACCGTTACCGACATCACCGAGCGCAAGTGGGTTGAACGCCAAATCCGATACCAAGCCAATCTGCTTCAACAAGTCTCCGAAGCCATTATTTCGGTTGATAACAACTTCAAAATCACGAGTTGGAACAAAGCCGCCGAAACGATGTATGGTTGGAAAGCAAATGAAGTGGTTGGAAAGCACATTCACCAAGTCTTGCCGACGAAATATCCAAACGGTACGAGCGATGAAGTTGCGCTAACGGTTCTGCAAACAACAGGCGAATGGGCAGGCGAAGTGATTCAACCGAAAAAAGATGGAACAGAGATGATTGTCCACTCGAGCGTTTCGTTGCTCTACGATACAGACGGCAAGGTGATTGGAACGGTGGCAATCAATCGCGACATCACCGCGCAAAAAGCCATCGAGCGCGAGCGCACTGAACTTTATGAGCAACTCCAACAACTTCAAAAAATGGAAGCCATTGGCACGCTCTCAGGTGGCGTTGCGCACGACTTCAACAACATCTTGGCGGCGATTCTGGGCAACGCCAATCTGATTCTTGAAAAAACAACAGATGAGAAATTAAAGCGATATGCGGAACGCATTAAAACGGCGGCAGAGCGCGGCGCGGCTCTGACCAAGCAACTCTTGGGGTTTGCGCGTAAAGGCAAACTTGCGGTCGCGCCTGTTGACCTCCAGCAAGGCGTCAGAAACGTGGTAGAAATGTTAGAACATTCTGCCGATAAGCGCATTCAAATCCGAGTAGAAACAACGGGAAAAATTCAAAATGTGTTAGGCGATAAAACTCAACTTGAACAAGTGATTCTAAACCTTGCCGTCAACGCAATCGACGCCATAATGCCAACATTAGATGAAAAGCACGAAGGGATGCTCTCTTTCATGCTCAAAATGGAAAACCCCAATGAAAATCAAAACGCACGCCAATCTTATTTGCACCTTGCTATTTCGGATTCAGGCACGGGAATCCCAAAGGAAATACGACACAAAATTTTTGAACCCTTCTTCACGACGAAAGAAGTTGGAAAAGGCACAGGGTTGGGATTGGCAATGGCTTACGGAATTGTTAAAAACCACCACGGCAAAATCGAAATCGACTCCGAAGTCGGTAGAGGAACAACGGTGCATGTGTATTTGCCTGCGGCTCGCACAAGTGATGACCGAAAAAAACAGTTAATCGAAGAAAAACAACGCATGCAGCTCTCCTCAAACAAAAAAATTCTCATTGTCGATGACGAAGAGATGCTTCGCGAGTTGCTTGTTGAGCAATTAGTTGAAGCGGGATACGCGGTCTATGAAGCGGCAGACGGGCTTGAAGCAATAGAGATGCTCAAACACTTAGAAGCAGAACAAATACGCATAGATGCAGTTGTGCTGGATATGAACATGCCAAAGATGAATGGCGCGAAAGCCTTTGCGGAAATCCGCGTGATGCTCCCTAAAATGCCGATTCTGATTGCGACTGGCTTCGCGCAAGATGAAGTGGTGCAGAAGTTGCTGGAAAGCGGCGCAAATGGCATGCTCTCAAAGCCTTACAATCCAAAAGAACTGCTCGAGAAACTTACGGAAATATTCAAGTCATGAAAGCAGGAATCAAGTCAGAGCGCAGGGCGAGAGCAACAAAACGAGTTGGCACAAATTTTCAAACGTTGAAGATTTACTGAATCCACTTAATTCCACTTCTCTGGTTGTGAATGAAGATGTAACTTCGAAAAGAAAGTAAGAAGGTGCGCATACCCCGCACGGTTTCTTTATTTTTGATAATGGCTGTTATATCGCTTTCATCAACACAGACTCAATGAGCTACTCCGAACTTATTTACGAAGCAGTCGACCGCATTGCATATCTGACGCTCAACCGCCCTGATAAGCGCAACGCGCTTACGCCGACGCTTATTGCCGAACTTACGGACGCACTTGAACAAGCCGAACGCGACCCTTCGGTCAAGCTCATTCTCTTGCAAGGGGCGGGCAAAGCCTTTTGCGCAGGATTAGATTTGGAGATGCTCGGCACGCTGGCTCAAAAAAGCACCGTCGAGAACCTTTACGACTCGGAAGCCATTGCGCGACTGTTCAAAAAAATTTACACCAACAAAAAACTCACGATTGCCAAAGTTCACGGCGTTGCCGTTGCAGGCGGGTGCGGCATTGCCACTTGTGCCGACATCGTCATCGCCGATTCCGAGCATGCGCGCTTTGGCTACACAGAAACGCGCATTGGCTTCGTTCCTGCGATTGTTGCCGTCTTGATTCTTCGCAAAACGCGCCATGCAGGCGTGCGCGAACTCTTGCTCCGCGCCAATCTCATCTCCGCTGATGAAGCCTTGCGGCTTGGGCTTATCAATTACAGCGTGCCTTCAAACGAGTTGAATCCATTTACCCGCGATTTAGCCGAAGAACTTTTGAACAACGTCAGCACAACTTCGGTTGAACTCACTAAAAAACTGCTGGTCGCCGCTGAAACCATGAGCCTCGACGATGCGATAGAATTTGCGATATCGCTCAACGCGCTCTCGCGCACCACCGACGACTTGAAAAAAGGTATCGGCGCATTTCTAAACAAGGAAAAACCGCAATGGTAAAAACAACGCTTTTGACAACGCTTTTGGGATTGTGTTTGATTTTGACCGCCTCACTTTCGGCGCAATCTTTCACGAAAGAAATTTTGCAATATGCCAACGACGGCAACCGTCGCGCCTTAGAGGCACTGCGCGCACAAGCGTTGAACGATGAAGAAAAACTCATGGTCAATGCGCTTTTGGAAATTGATGGGGCAGTGGCGGCGCGAACGTATCAATCGCTCATTGCGAAAAATCCCTCGTCGCCGTTCGTTCGCCTTGCCGATTCACGCTTGCGCGAATATAACCTTGCCGTCGGCGGCGGATACGCTTCAACTGCACCTGTGTCCGCCGTTCCTGAACCCAAAACGATTGAACCCAAACCGACTGAGCCGAAACCCGCCGAACCAAAAGCATCGGAGCCGAAACCCGCAGAGCAACAACTTTCCGACATCTTGCCGAAGCCCGTTCCGAACAAATCGGCGAGTTCGGGCTTGATTCGATTCACCATTCAATTCGGAAGTTTTTTTTCACGCGCACAAGCGGAAACGATGCAAAAGCAGTTGCGTTCAAAAGTAACGACGCGCATCGTGGAACTCAGCGACGATTCAGGCAGAACGGCATATAAAGTTCGCTCTGAATCGTTTTACAATTCAAAGTCTGAAGCCACAGATGCGGCTAAAAAATTAAATCTCGATTTTTATGTTGTCGCCGAATAGGAAGCAGAACTCGCTATGAAACATGAAACCGTCATAATTGGCACATCACCGAAAATTCTTGAAGCCATTGCCTTTGCCGAACAAGTCGCAAAAACGGACGTCAATGTGCTTCTCACAGGCGAAAGCGGGACGGGCAAAGAAGTGTTCGCACGCTTTATTCACGAAAAAAGTCTGCGCGCCTCTGAGAAGTTCATTCCAATTAACTGTGGGGCGTTGCCGCAAGGCGTATTGGAATCGGAACTCTTTGGGCACGAGAAAGGCTCGTTTACCGGGGCAGTCTCACAGCGCAAAGGCTACTTTGAAAGCGCAGATGGCGGCACAATTTTTCTCGATGAAATCGGCGAAATGCCGCTCGAGACCCAAGTGAAGTTGCTTCGCGTGTTGGAGACGGGCGAATTTTTGCGCGTTGGCTCTTCGGAAACACGGCACACGAATGTGCGCATCATCGCCGCTACGAATCGCCGATTAGATGAAGAAGTGCAGCGAAAGCACTTTCGTGAAGACCTTTATTTTCGGCTTCGAACGGTTGAACTCAAACTGCCGCCGCTTCGCGAGCGCAAGCAAGATATTTTACTGCTTGCCGAAAAATTTATTCGCGACTTCGAGAAAAAACATCGCCTCAAATTTGTCGGCTTCACATCTGATGCAACCGAACTTTTGCTCGACTACGAATGGTTTGGCAATGTGCGCGAACTTCGCAACGTGATTGAATCGCTCATTGTGTTAGAACGTGGCGAAAAAATTGATGCCGCAACGCTCATGAAGTATTTGCAACCGTCTCCGACCGAAAGGCTTTCGCCATCGCTTGTTCCGATTTCGCAACCGGTTCAGAAATCTGCCGAGAATCTCATTCAACAAGAGCTCATTTACCGCGCCTTGCTTCAACTGCAAGCCGATATGAACGATGTCAAATCGCTCTTGCTCAAACTTTCCGAGCGTCAAGACGCTATTGAAACCAAACAAAACATGCCGCTCCTTTTGCCTGAACCCGAGAAACCCCGCGAAGAAAGTTTGCGCGAGTTGCT
>CALGMC010000200.1 GCA_937959145.1 uncultured Chlorobiales bacterium | reverse complement strand
GCAGAAGCGGCTCATCATCGATGAGTAAAATTGTCGGGGCAGTCATTTCATATTGATAAATAGTTTTTGATGGCTTCTACTCCTTTGATGGAACTTTCAAGTTCGGTTTCCCCAATTTTCAAGCGTAAATGTTTCACGTGAAACATCAACAAGGGGTTCGCTTTCTATCGTCCTAAATGAACCATAAGCACCGACACATCAGACGGCGTAACACCCGAAATTCGAGATGCCTGACCTAACGACGTTGGCTTTACTTTTTTCAATTTTTCCCGCCCTTCAGACGACAACCCTTTGATGCGCTCAAAGTCGTAAGAAGTTGGGATAAAGACATCTTCAAGTCGCGAAAGTTTTTCCGCCGTCTGCATTTCTCGCTTGATGTAGCCTTCATATTTCACATCGATTTCAACTTGTTCATAGACGCGCGGATTTTTTGAGATGTTTTCTACCTTTTCGCGCAGTTCAGGCAGAGATTCCATCAATTTTGCAAAGGTCATTTCTTGACGGCGCAAAATTTCAATCGCACGCTCGTTCTTTCGGAACGGCGAGCCACCTAAGGCTTCAATCGTGGGATTGATTGCCGATGCCTGAATCAATTCCTCCCGCAGAAGTTTTTCCACGCGCTCAATTTCGGATTTCTTCTGCATAAACTTTTGATAGGTATCATATTTCACCAATCCGAGTTCGTATCCTTTCTCGAGCAAACGGCGGTCGGCATTGTCTTGACGAAGAATAATCCGATACTCTGCACGCGAGGTGAACATTCGATAAGGCTCATCGGTGCTTTTCGTGATAAGGTCATCAATCAAGACGCCGATGTAGGCTTCGTTGCGTTTCAGCGTGAATTCCCTTTCGTCGCCGCGCGCTTTGAGTGCCGCGTTGATGCCTGCGATTAACCCTTGTGCCGCCGCTTCTTCGTAGCCCGATGTGCCGTTAATCTGCCCCGCAAAGAAAAGTCCTGCCACACGCTTGGTTTCCAGAGTTGGCTTTAATTGATGCGGGTGAAAGTAATCGTATTCGATGGCATAGCCGGGACGAATCATCTTGACCTTTTCCAACCCTGCAATCGTGCGCAAGCCTTTGAGTTGAATTTCTTCGGGAAGCGAGGTCGAGAAGCCATTAACATACATTTCATTCGTATCGAAGCCTTCGGGCTCGAGGAAGATTTGATGACGGTCTTTATCGCGAAACCGATTCACTTTATCTTCAATCGAGGGACAATATCTCGGACCGACGCCGTCAATCATGCCGCGAAACATCGGCGATTGGTCGAATCCTGATTCCAAAACACGATGCGTTTCTTCGTTGGTGTAGGTGATAAAGCACGAAAGTTGTCGCTTCTTTTGGAACGCCACTTCATCGGTCTCGAATGAAAAGGGTTCAATCACTTCGTCAGGGGGTTGCACTTCGACCTTGCTGTAATCGACGCTCCGCCCGTCAATGCGTGGCGGCGTTCCAGTTTTCAAGCGTCCCGCCGTGAAGCCTAATTCCAAGAGACATTCGGTTAAACCTACTGCCGCCGGCTCTGCCATCGTTCTACCACCAGAATAATTTTTCAATCCGATGTGAATTTTGCCGTTGAGAAATGTGCCGTTGGTAAGCACGGCGGTCTTGGTCGTAATTTCCTGCCCGCCCCGAATGATTACGGATTTTATCTTTCCATTCTCGACGCGCACGCCCAGCACAGAATCTTGACGCAGGTCGATATTAGGTTCGGCTTCAATAAGTTTGCGCATCTCAATCGAGTATTGAACGCGGTCGCATTGCGCTCGTGGCGAATACATTGCCGCTCCTTTGCCGCGATTGAGCATTCGGAATTGAATGCCTGCGGCGTCAGTTACTTTGCCCATTGCGCCGCCAAGCGCATCGATTTCGCGCACCATTTGTCCTTTGGCAACGCCGCCAATGGCAGGATTGCACGACATACGCGCAATGGCGAGCAAATCCATCGTAATCAAGAGGCATCGTTGCCCCATGCGTGCGGCGGCAAGGACGGCTTCACAGCCCGCGTGCCCTGCACCCACCACAATTACATCATAATCCGTCATTTTGCGTTCTCGCTAATTTTTTTAGCCATGTTTCACGTGAAACATTTCGCAATTCACACGAGAAAGTCGCTCTTTGTTTCACGTGAAACATTTTGGGTTGATTTGATTTCAACCGTTCAAAACATCAAAGCCGTTATGTTCGTTTTGAACGCGCCGATTTTGAGCCTATCTTCTGAGTTTTCTAAACTTTTACATTGCTCTCGTAGAGCATCTCGACGGCGCGCAATCCCGCCGCCATTTTGTTCATCGTTTCTTGATATTCGCCTTCAGGCGTAGAATCGGCAACTACCCCACCCGCCGCTTGAAAGTAAATTTTGTCGTCTTTCACCACCATCGTGCGAATGGCTATCGCGGTTTTGATATTTCCGTTGAAGTCAAAGAAGCCCACGCCGCCACCGTAAAGCCCTCGCTTTTCTGTTTCCAATTCGGCGATAATTTCCATCGCGCGAATTTTTGGCGCACCTGTGAGCGTGCCTGCGGGAAAGCACGACCAGAAAGCGTCCATTGGCGAAAGCGACGACTTCAACACGCCCCGAACATTGCTGACAATGTGCATCACGTGCGAATACTTCTCAATCACCATCATTTCGTTGGTTTCCACAGAGCCAATTTCTGCGACTCTTCCGACATCGTTACGTGAAAGGTCAATCAGCATTAAATGCTCGGCGCGCTCTTTTTCGTCCGAAAGCAATTCGCGCATGAGTGCATCATCTTCTTCAGGCGTTGCGCCGCGCCGCCGCGTGCCTGCGATTGGGCGCGTCTCGACCAAAAACTTTCCGTTCTGCCTCGTTACCCCAACCAACAGTTCAGGCGATGAACCGATAATCTGCGCTTCACCTAATTCAAAAAAATACAAATACGGCGACGGATTGATGGTGCGCAGTGCTCGATAGACATCAAACGGTTTCGCATGCAACTTGCGCGATAGGCGTTGCGAGACTTGAACCTGAAAAATATCGCCCGCCAAAATATAGTCTTTCGCCTTCTCGACTTTCTGCAAATACGCTTGTCTCGTCATATTCGATTTGACCGAAGCCTTTCGCTCTTTGGTCAGCGCGATTTGCGAGGGCTTCAATGCAGAAAAAATTTTCTTGCGAATCCGCTTGATTTTCTTTTCGGCTTTCGGCTTGTCTTTGGCGGAAAGGTAGTTGGAAACGATAACAATTTTTCGTCTGACGTTATCAAACACCACGAGCGTATCGAAGAGCATGAGAAACACATCGGGCAAATGCGTTGGGTCATCTTTTTTGGTCATCGGAATCTTCTCGACGAAGCGCACAGCGTCGTAACCGACATAGCCAAACGCGCCTGATGTGGTAATTGACACATGCTCTTTGGCATTAGCAAATGCCGTAAGCAAACACGACATTGCTTCTTTCGGCGAAGCGGCTGATTTGACAAGCGATTTCAGTGCGCTGAATTTTTTATCAAGCACCGTTAATTTGAACGCTCCGCCTTTTGGCTCATCAACCGTTGCTGAAAAGAGCGCGAAGGGTTCAAGACCGATGTAAGAAAATCGCGCCAACCGCTCTTCACCCTCGACCGATTCCAACAAACAGGAGTATTTAGATTGCAATTTGAGATAAAGCGAGACGGGCGTTTCCGTATCTGCAAGCCATTCTTCTTGAAGCGTGTGAAAAATGAATTTCGGCGTTGAACTTGGTTTGACTTTGGAGTTGGACTTTTGCATTTTTGAAGTGAGCGTTCTTGACGAGTTAGGCTTGCAAAAAATTTATGAGTGAACATTAGACCTGCAAAGTTATGCCTCTGGACAAACAATTCATACGAGAGAACAAATATATCCGCATTGGATTGTTCGTCGCATTTTTGGTGAGCGTTGCCTCGCTCTTTCCGCGCAGTAAACTTTCCACACTGAACTTTGATGTTGGAATGGCGTGGTATCATCAAGATTTAGTCGCGCCGTTTGCGTTTGCGATTCAAAAAAACAGAGCCGACTACGAGCGTGAGCAAGAAAAAGCGCGCCAAAGTGTTTTGCCTGTTTTTCGTCGAGAACGCGAGCGCGTTTCCGACATTTCCTATTCCGATTTCTTTAACTCAATCGCCGATAGTTTGAAGTTTTTACTTTCAACTCGCAAATCAGATTTAAGAGAATCGGAAACATTCACCGTGCTTTTGCCCTTCGGGCTTAACGAGAAAGAGCGTGCCTTGCTTCTTGCCGATTTTGATTCCTGCCTTTCTCAAAACGCCGTTCAGAAATCGCTCCTTTTGGCACTTCCGCGCACGCTGCAAGCCTCGATTCAATCGCTTCTTTCAGACGGCATGGTTGATGTGCCGAAAAGTTCGTTCAAGCAGAGCGAGTTTGTGGTTCGTTCGCAAAATGAGCGCGAAGAAAAAGTTCTAAAATTTTCCACCGTGCGCGATAGTGCAGAATTTCGCAACACGCTTCAAGAATTGCTCTTGCAACGATTTCCATCGACCACAAACGATACGCTCCAACTCGCACTCAAACTCGTTTCACCGCTCTTGCGCCCGAACATTTTTTAC
>CALGMC010000199.1 GCA_937959145.1 uncultured Chlorobiales bacterium | reverse complement strand
TTTGGGAACAAACGTCGTCGCGGTTACGCCGCAACCGAAAGTCGGTGGCTTTACGATTCCTTCTCAGGGCGGCGCGCTTCAACCGCTTGGCAACATCGTCGGAAACGGAACGACGCAATACACCGTCGTCGACCCTAAAATCGTTCAGGATAAAACTTACACCGTGAAATTCTTCGACACAGCAACAGACGGATTGGATAACAACGGCAACGGCTTAATTGATGACGATGATTTCGAGGAGCAACTCGCGGCGACATCGTTCTTTTCCGTTATTGATATAACCAATCCTAATTCGCCCGATACAGTTATTAAGCGCAATCGCAGACCGCTCAACGAACAAAGTTCTTACGCCACGCGCGACCGACAACTTTACGTCGCAGACGATGAAATTTTCAACGGCACATTTCTGACGATTCGAAACCTTGTTCGCGGCGAACTCAATCAAGCGGAGACGAAATGGACGCGAGAAGACATCAACGGATACGAGGCGCGCGTGCAAGCCACAGACACGGCAGGGCGGAACTACTTCATCAATCCGCTCGGCGTGTTTGCGACTGTCCTGCGACCCGACGACTATGAAATCGAAATCGTGCCGTTCGGCGCATGGCGAAGTGACACCGTGCGCTACATCAGAACATCAGGCTTGCCGACGACCATTGGACAAAGTTTCATCGGGCGACCGACAAATTTCATCATTCGTAATTTAAGCACGGGCGATACCGTCCGATTCTTCCTCACAAAAGGCACGGCGAACATCTTCGATACAGTAGCGACGCAAAATTCGGGCACAGTTGAAATTGGATTGCCGTTCTACAAAAACCCGCGTCCATATGGACCGAGTCAAGTCCTTGCCGACTCCGTCTTTACGTGGACCTTTGCCTTCACGCCGCGTTTAGGTCCGAATCGGGTTGTGCCGCGCGTAGGCGATAAGTTTGTAGTGCGTTTCAACAAGCCTTTCCGCACAGGCGACAATTTTCAATTTGAAACCCGCGCCGTCTTTGTCGACAACGACCGCGCAAAGAGTGCGCTCGATAAAGTCAAAGTCGTCCCGAATCCATACATCGCACGAAGCCAATACGAACAGCCCTTGCCGCTCGGCGTAACGCGCGGACGCGGCGAGCGCGTGATTCGATTTACCCACGTGCCAAAAGGCTCAACGATTCGCATCTACACCATTCGCGGCGATTTAGTCCAAACGCTCAAACAAGATGGCTCGCTCGAGGGCGACGTAACTTGGGATTTGCGCTCACGCGAGCGGTTGGACGTCGCATTTGGGCTTTACCTTTATCATTTAGATGCGCCGGGCGTCGGCACAAAAACAGGAAAATTCGTCTTGATTAAATGACACGGACAATGAGAAAATTTTATTCGGCTATTCTTTTAGTGCTCTTGTTGGAGATGTGCCAAAGCGCATTTGCGCAGTCCAAAGTCGGCACAACGGGGGCTCAATTTTTGGGCATTGGGATTGGCTCGCGTGCGGTAGCAATGGGCGGGGCATTTACGGCGATGAAAAACGACGCCTCCATGCTCTATTGGAATCCCGCCGCGATTGCGCGAAATGAGCGCGTGCAAACCTCGTTCATTCACTCCAACTGGCTCGTCGATACGCGCATTGCTTGGGCGGGCGCAACCGCGAACTTCGGCGATGGCGGCACGGTCGGCGGCTCGATAACCTTACTTACCTCGGGCGATATTGAACGCACCACCGAAAGAGACCCCGACGGCACAGGCGAATTCTTTTCAACCTCTGACCTCTCGTTCAATCTCTCTTATGCGCGTCCGCTTACAGACCGCTTCTCGGTTGGAATCACGGCGAAACTTATCTCGCAGTCGCTCTATCAATCGTCGGCGCAAACGGTTGCGATGGATTTGGGCGTTTTGTTCGATGTCTCAAAACGATTTCGATTGGCGGCGACGATGCACAACTTCGGTGGCACGATGCGCATGAGCGGAAAAGCCTTGCTCATTACCGCCTCAACGGGCACGGGCTTAAATGGAAACAACAACGGCATTCCTGCTGAACTTTCAACCGATGCATGGAACTTGCCGCTGGTGTTCAGAGTCGGCATTGCAACCGAAGTGATTGAAGACGCAAGCAATCGACTCACGCTCGCACTTGACGCTGTCAATCCAAACGACATGCAACCTCACGCGAACGTTGGAATGGAATACGGCTGGCGCGACATGCTCTTTCTTCGCACTGGCTATAACCAACTCTTCGTTGAGTTTGCGGAAGCAGGCTTCACGCTTGGCGCAGGCTTGAAATACAACCTTGGCTACCTCGCGTTTCGATTGGATTATACCTATCAATCCTACGGACGCCTGAACGCGCCGCAGTGGCTTTCGCTTTCGCTTCTCTTTTAATCCGAAATGAAGGCTTGTGATTCTGAACGGAGCATTGCGGAGTAAAGAATCCAAAAAGTTGTTGGCACAGAGCATATCGGAACGAAGTATCAAACCAAAAACAAAATGGCAAATCTTGCAACGCCTGAAACCGTAAAAACTGCCGAAGGTTCTGAAAAGAACTACACACCTGCGTTCATCGTGGTTACGGGGCTTTTCTTTATGTGGGGATTTCTCACTTGCCTCAACGATATTTTGATACCGCACCTCAAAGCCGTCTTCGACCTCAACTATGTGCAATCCGCGCTCATTCAGTTCACATTTTTTTCGGCGTATTTCATTATGTCGCTTCCCGCGGGAAAGGTGATTGCGTGGGTTGGCTACAAGCGCGGAATTATTGTTGGACTTTGCACGGCAGGCGTAGGCGCGTTGCTCTTTTTTCCTGCGGCGGCAACCTTGGCATATCCGCTCTTTTTAGGCGCATTGTTTATTCTGGCGTCGGGCATCACGATTTTGCAAGTGGCGGCGAATCCATATGTTTCCGTGCTCGGCAAGCCTGAAACCGCATCAAGCCGATTGAATCTTGCACAGGCGTTCAATTCGCTCGGCACAACGATTGCACCGTATTTCGGTGGTCTGCTCATTCTGAACGCGGCGGCAAAAACCGCAGAGGAACTCAAAGCACTTTCGCCCGACGAACTTTATGCCTACAAATTGGCGGAAGCGGCGTCGGTGCAGTTGCCATATATCGGGCTTGCGCTCGCGCTCTTCGCACTTGCAGGTGTGATTGCGCTCTTTAATCTTCCCAAAATTGAAACCGTCGAGGGCGATTCTGAAAAAGATGTGGAAAAGGAAAGTTCATTTGGCGAGGCTCTGAAAGTGCCACATCTCGCGCTTGGTGCAGTCGGAATTTTCGTTTATGTCGGCGCGGAAGTCTCCATCGGAAGTTTTCTCATCAACTTTATGGGATTGCCTGAAATTCAAGGCTTGAAAGAATCTGACGCAGCTGGGTATGTTTCATACTATTGGGGCGGTGCAATGGTTGGTCGGTTTATCGGCTCGGCACTTTTGCAAAAAATTCGAGCGGGGGTTTTGCTTGGGGTGTTTGCAGGTGTTGCGGCACTGCTTGCATTAACCGCGACCTTTTCATCGGGCGCATTTGCAATGTGGACGGTGCTTTCCATCGGGCTGTTCAACTCGATTATGTTTCCGACCATTTTCACGCTCGGCATTGATGGGCTTGGAAAACTCACCAATGCGGGTTCAAGCATCTTGATTATGGCGATTGTTGGCGGCGCGCTCTTGCCCGTCGCGATGGGCGCAATCGCGGATTCGTCGGGCTTGCAAAGCGCGTTCTTGCTTCCGGCGATTTGCTATTTCTACATCGTTTATTACGGCTTCAAAGGCTCAGTGCACGGAAAAATCGAACAGGCTTGAACGATGCTTTGGGGAATTGATTTGGGCGGAACAAAAATCGAGTGTGCGGTTTTGGAAAATCCAACAAGCACGCTCACGCTGGCGCGAAAACGCACGCCAACGGAATCGGAAAAAGGCTATGCGCATATTCTCTCGCAAATCAAACGGCTGACTGATGATGTCGCAAAAGAAGTGGGAAGCCGACCAACAACAATCGGAATCGGAACGCCCGGCACGCTTGAACCCTCCACACAGACGCTCAAAAACAGCAATACCGTTTGCCTAAACGGAAAACCTTTCAAACGCGACTTGGAAGAAATTTTAGGATTGCCGATTGAAATGGCAAACGATGCCAATTGTTTCGCCTTAGCGGAAACAAGGCTCGGTGCGGCAAAAGGCGCGTCAGTCGTCTTCGGCGTAATTATGGGCACCGGCGTCGGCGGCGGAATCGTTGTCAATGGAAAAGTCCTGAACGGCAAGCAAGGCATTGCAGGCGAATGGGGACACAACACGCTCGAGGAAAACGGCGAACAATGTTATTGCGGAAAGCGCGGCTGTGTGGAAACCGTCCTCTCGGGCGTGTGGCTCGAACGCTTTTATCAAAAACAAAGCGGTCAAACAAGAAAACTAAAAGATATTGTCGAGCGGCATTTGCGCGCCGAAGATGAACACGCAACGGCAACGGTGCATCGCCTAACCGAAAATTTTGGAAAAGCCATTGCCGTTGTCATCAACATTTTAGACCCTGATGTGATTGTGTTAGGCGGCGGCGTAGGCAACATTGACCTGCTT
>CALGMC010000198.1 GCA_937959145.1 uncultured Chlorobiales bacterium | reverse complement strand
CGTTTCTATCAAGCGTTGCAGGGGGGCGAGGCAGCCGTGAATATCTCCGATGGCGATGTAGTTCATGGTGTCGGTGCGGCGTTATGCGTTGCGTTCAAGACGCCGAGATTAGCGTCTGCGATTGTCGCGGTTGTCGTTGTTACGACTATCTGACCCACCTCGCGGGTTGTTGCGATTTGGGTTCGGTTTATACGGCGGCTTTCCGCCCGTGCGCGGTCCGCCTTGCGATTGCGGTCGGCGTTGTTGATGTGGCGGCGGCTGTTGGGGGTCGCGCGGCGCAGGCTTTTCTCTAAACTGAGGCGGTGGCGGCTCATTGATTACCACAACCGGCGGCTGATGTGCATCTTTCGGATGTTTGGCGGGCATATCCACTAATCCGCGACCGCTCTTGTTCATTTCCCCGTTCTTGATGAGTTCAAGTCGCACGGCATCCAAAATGCCGTTGACGAAGCGACCACTTTTATCGGTGCTGTATTGTTTTGCGATTTCAATGGCTTCATTGATAGACACCTTCGGCGGCACATCGGGGAAGTAAAGCATTTCGGCGATTGCAATTCGCATCAAATTTTTATCAATCACCGCCATTCGGTCAAGTTCCCAATTGTCGGCGTGGCTTTTAATTTTTGAATCAATGAGGGTCAGGTTGGGAATGATTTTTCCAAGAAGCGCAAAGGCGAAATCTTTTGACTTCGGGTGATTGCTGATTTCTTCAGGCAGGATTCCTTCGGCGACTTTGCGAATATCTTCTTTGCGTATGTCGTAGGCATAAAGAATTTGCATCACGACTTCGCGGATTAGACGGCGGTTGACCACGTTGACCATAGTTTGAAAGAACTGTTTAGTTGAGCGTTGATAATGTGAATGTGAGTGTCAAAATGTTTTCTGAAAGTTACTCAAAAATCTTTGTTTGGCAACATAATTATTGCTTCACGACAGCGGCTTTGCGCAACACCGATTGAATTGTAACTTCGTGCCATTACAGGAAGAAAAGTCTTGTTGAATCAAGTGCCTTACAATGAAGTACTCTACCTTTACACTGCTGTTGTGCGCTATCTCGTTTACGGTTGTTGCACAACATCGAGTTCAATTTGAGCGCATCGGCTACAACAAAGGAATTTCTCACCTCTCGGTCAATTTTATTCATCAAGATTCAGCAGGGTTTATGTGGTTTTCCACCGTGCGCGGTCTGTGCCGCTACGATGGGAATACTTGCAAAGTCTTTAAGCACAACCCAAACGATTCAACCTCGCTCCCTCACGATGAAGCCACACTGTTTTTTGATTTGAACGAGGGCGGATTTGGCGTCTATCTTCCCGCAATACGAAAAGGCGCACGCTTTCACCCCCTGACCGAAACGTTCTCAACTATCGACGTCGATTCTTCAACCTTGCGCTATCCGCAAACTTCCTCAAAGCCTGCTGTTTTAAGCGACAGTTCTATTGTTGAACTCAACTTCGCAACTCGTCAGTTAATCAGAACATTCAAAGATGGCACCACACAATTCGTTCCGCTTCCTTCAAAATTGACATCGCTCAACTACTACGGACACCTTCAGCACGACGAACAAATATGGATTGCCACCATGATTGGGTTGTTCATTTTTGATTCCCAAACGGGAAAGTTTGACCTGTATCAAAACGAACCTGATAACCCTGCGTCAATCCCAGAAAACAGCGTGCGACATCTTTACAAAGACCGTGAAGGCAATGTGTGGCTTGCAACATATGGCGGAGGCGTGGCAAAAGCCGTTCGTCGAAACATACTGTTCAAAACCTTTCAGCATGCGCCGAAAAATCCAAACGCGGTTGTAGGCGGATTGCTCTTCGGCATTTGCGAGGATAAGTCGGGCAACCTTTGGATTGGTTCGGAAAACAACGGCGTCAGTCAATACCTTGTGCGAGAAGGGCGATTCATCACACATCTTCACAACCCGAACTCACCCAATACACCGAGAGGCAATAACTATCGCGCACTCTTTTGCGACCGTGATGGAAACATTTGGGCGAACAACTCCGTGTTTAATCCAACCACCAAACAGTGGCGATACTTCCCTGTTCCGCCAAGCCGCACGAACATCAAAGGCTACTTGGAAATCGGCGACACCGTCTATGCCTTTCATGAGGAGAAAGTCTACGCCGTGCATCGTCAAACCTTGCACTATTCTACTTTCTCGATTGAAGTGCCAGGTACTTTCTTCGCAGAAGATAGATTGATCAGATGCTGTTTCAAGAGTCGGAACGGACAACTCTTCATCGGCACGCGAAACGGGTTTGCCGAATTAGACTTGCCTTCACGACACGCTAAAAATTGGCGACTGCAACACCCAATGCCCTCCGCGCTTGGATACGGACACATTCAGACAATTTTTCAAACCGAAGATGGTCGCTATTGGGTTGGCACACGCGGTGGCGGGCTGTTTATCTTCACGGAACAACTTGAACTCATCGAGCATCAATCGCTCCGCAATGGCTTCCCCGACGATGTCGTGTATGACATTCTCAACGATGATAACGGCTCGCTTTGGATAACCACGAACAACGGTTTAGTGCAAGTTGACCCTAAAACCGGTTCTGTGATGCAAGTCTTCACAGTTCGCGACGGCTTACCGAACAACGAATTTAATCATCAATGTTTTACAAAATTGAAAACGGGCGAATTTGCAGGCGGCGGTGTCGGCGGGTTTTTCATTTTCAATCCAAACAAACTCAAGCCTGATACCACATCGCTCTCCGTTGCACTAACCGACTTCAAAGTGTTCGAGAAATCCTATCCGCTCGACTCTGCGATTCTGTTCAAGCACCACATCATCACGGACTACACGAAGAATTTCTTTGCTTTTTCCTTCTCGGCATGTTCTTACAAAAATCCTGATGCAATCGAGTATGCTTATATGCTCGACGGGATTGACAAAACTTGGGTTGGAGGGCAAAGCACGACCGCGCGATACAACAGTGTGCCGCACGGTGATTACATCTTTCGCGTAAAGGCGCGTTTCAGCAATGGTCGTTGGGGCGAAGTGCGTGAAGTGCTTTTATCGATTACGCCGCCGTTTTGGCGCACGACATGGTTTGTTGTGGGCGTATCGCTTTCCTTGATTGTGCTTAGCATTGTGCTCGTCAATTCCATTATCCAACGCAAAGTGAGAACTGAAAAAGAGAAGATTGAGCGACAAGAAGAACTCAAACGCGCAAGAGAAGCCGCAAGAGAAGCCGCTCTCCTTGCAGAGCGCGAGCGCATTTCCGCCGATATGCACGACGACATCGGTGCCGCCCTTACAAAAATTGCGATGAGTGCACAGAAACTGAAACTCCAACCGAACAACATATCGATTGACACGCTCAATGAACTTGCCACGCTTGCTTGCGACGCAACAGAGAGCGTCTCGGCAGTCGTCTGGTCAATGAACACCCGTCACGACACCATAGACTCGTTTGCCGCATACTTACGCAAAAAATCGCGCCAACAACTTGACTCTACCTCAATCGAACTCAGCATTGATTTCCCCGACCCTTTGCCACAGATTGATATGTCGGGCGAAGTGCGACACAACTTGTTTCTCGCCGTCAAAGAAGCTCTGAACAACATGGTCAAGCATAGCAAGGCAACCCAAGCGCGTCTCTCGATGGTGCTCGACGCACAAACGCTGACCATTACAGTTGAGGATAACGGCGTTGGCATTGAACAGAAGAACGCCTTTGGAAACGGACTTCATCTCATGCAAAAACGCTTGGAAACGGTCGGTGGTGATTGCCAGATTACTTCGGAAAAAGGGAAAGGCACACAAGTTCGGTTTTGCGTTCCCTTGTTGAAAGGCAACGAGAGCAAAACATCATAACCGCTATTTCGTAGCGTCATTTCGCTCAAGGCGAAGACGCTATTTGAAAGATTTGTGATGCAAAACGCCTACTGCAAAACGCCTACTCTATTCAGTCTCCATCATATCTAAATTAACATCCCTCATAGCATACAACGATTGTTCTACGTCGCCCACAAAATACAACATCTGACTGATTGATTTCCCCTACTCATCAAGCGTATTTTTGTAGTGTGAAGTTTGTTCTTTGAAAAATTGCTGTTGGAGAAGCCGGTTTTGTTGTGAAACCGTGATTCAGAATAAAACCGTGATTCAGAAAGAAGTTCATTTCATCAAACTCTTAAACTGAATACAAATGAACATCACAGTCTACAAAACAGAGATGCTTGCAGATACTGTTGAAGATACCATCAACATGCCTGTTCAGGTGGTTAACAGAATGAAGAAGAATGAATACTTTCT
>CALGMC010000197.1 GCA_937959145.1 uncultured Chlorobiales bacterium | reverse complement strand
CGCGAGAAAGTAATTCGCGAATTTGATGAGCGGTTAGTGCTCAAAGAATACGACGCCATGCTTACGCGCTTAGGCTTGTTGTAGCATGCTTACGCTGTGCAACGAAGGCTAAAAAGTTTTTTAACAAGGTTTCTGAAAAGGCGTTATCGCGCTTTTCCAGCCACATGCGTTCAGGGTGCCACTGCACGAGAAAAATCGGTCGGTCGTCTATTGATTCCATCGCCTCAATAATGCCGTCGTTAGAGTGGCTCACAATGCGCAAGCCTTCGCCGACTTTATCCGCCGCTTGGTGATGGCGCGTGCTGACTTCGCCTTCTGTTGCGCCAATCATGTTGCCGAGTTTAGAATCAGGCGCGAGCGTAACGGTGTGATAGCCGCTCTCTTCGGGTCCTTTGGCTTCATGACCGTGAATCCCTTTCTGCTTTTCAATGTCTAAAATCAACGTGCCGCCCATTGCCACATTCACGAGTTGCAAGCCGCGACAAATGCCAAGAACAGGCAAGCCTTGCTCAATGCTTTTTCGTGCAAGCAGGAGTTCCATTTCGTCTCGCTCGATAATGGAGTTTTGAACATTGAGTTCATTCAACGCTTCTCGCGATAGTTGCACGCCGAAGAGCGACGGCTCAACATCATGACCGCCTGAAAAGACAATCGCATCAAGGCGCGAAAGGGCATCAAGATTTTGGGCTTTCAAGGCTTCAAATGAGTTGCCGCTATAAGGCAGTCTCACGCACTCGATGTCGTAGCCGAAGGCTTCGCCTGATTTGAGCCAAGCGATGTATTCGTCGGTTTTGGTCTCGTAGGGTGGAAGGGCTTTGCGCAAGTATTCCGTAACGCCGATGGTGAGTTTCATGGTGAGTTGATGATTGAAAAGATGATTAAGAAAATTCACGGTTCGCAGTGCGCGGCTCGGAAACAAAGTCTGAACAAGGCGTTTGAGGTCGTCAGGCGTGTCGATATCATACCACTTCTCTAACTCAATTAAGTTAGCATGGATGTTTGAAAGTTGAGCCAAAGTTGCCGCGTAAGTTTCGCTTGTGCTATACGGCACGTGTTGAAACGCTTCGGGAAAATATCGATTCATGCCGAGAAGCACATAGCCGCCGTCGTCTGCGCCTGCAATCGCAACCGTTGGCGCGTCGGTTTCAAGAACTTCAAATGCACGCTCAACGATGGAACGCGGCATATCGGGCGAATCTGTGCCGATAATGCACACGCGCTTGTAGCCCTGCTCAAAACAAAAGCGAAACGCATTCGACATGCGCTCGCCTAAATCTCTGCCAACTTGCTCCACCACTTGCACATGCTTTGCCGAAAGAAAACGCAAGAGTTCCGAGCGTTCATCTATCGCTCCCGAAACGAAGCCGAAGACTTGAACGGCATTCGTGCAGACTTTCTCGAAAGTGTCTTCAATGAAACAGGTGTAAAGCCTTGTTGCATCTTCGGGCGAGAGAAACGGCGAAAGGCGCGTTTTGACCTTTCCTGCTTGCGGAACTTTGAAGAAGACAATAAGCGCGTTTTTTGAACCCACAGTGAGTTAAATTGTTGGATTAAAACTCAATTTTTACGCCGCCAACAGGCAAGAACGCCCATTGATTGACCACTTCAACATCGGCGCGGCGTTGATTCCATATCAGCGTGAAAGGATTTTGCCGATTATAGACGTTCTGAATTTCCACATAACTGACCATGTTCCAGCCGCTGAAGAAGTTGCGCCAATCCAGCCGAAGGTCTAATCGGTGATAGTCTTGAAAGCGATTGGCGTTGAAGCGATTGAAATCGAAGACCAGTTGATTGACGGCGCGAGCGCGTTCAAGGTCAATCGGTGTGTAGGGCGTGCCGCCACTGAATCGCCATTTTGCTGAAACCTCGAGCGCGTCGGAAAATTTCCAGCCGCCGATTGCGGTGAAGATGTGTCGGAAGTCAAACGCGCTGGGTCGTAAAACGCCATCTCGTCCTGCAAATTGAATGTCGGAAATCGTGTATCCGAGCATTGCATAAAATTGTGCCGAAAGTTTTTTCTGCAAGAAGAAATCCACGCCGCGCGCGTAGCCTGTGCTTTCGCTCACGAGTTCTTCAGTTCCAAATGTGCCGAAGTTCGCGCCCGCGTTTGCGTAAGAGAGTTGCGGAATAGCAACGCTTGCGGCATAATTCAAGTAGCGTTTGTAATACGCCTCAACGCTGATTTTCAAATCTTCCGCAGGGAAATACTCAAAGCCGCCGACGAAGTGTTGTGATTGCGCGTATTTCAAATTGCGATTACGTTCATCGGCAATAAGCCACACCATTGCCGGCGATTGATGATAAATGCCTGCCGCAAAATTGAGTTTGAGATTTTGACGAAGCGCGTAGCTCATTGCCAATCGTGGCGAAACGGCATGCGGCGCGTTCAGATAACTGAAATAATCATAGCGCACGCCAGCGGTGAAGGAAAGTCGTGCGAAAAAATCTTTCGTGTATTGCACATACGCGCCGAACTTTTGCGCAACGCCTGTTCGGTCGTAATCAAAGCCTTCGGCAGGTTCGCCGTTTGCGCCGATTGAGCCACTTCGCAAGAAGACGGCGTTTTGATTGTCAATCGCGCGAAGCGTGATGCCTGCTTCAAATAAATCCGTTGGAGAAAAGCGATGCGAGAAGTCGGAACGCAGAAGGTATTCGCGCTCAAACGAACTGTTGCGATAAAAGGTGAAAACACGCGCCGAATCTACATTCGTGAAGAAGCGGTATTGATTATGCGAGAGCGAAGTTTGAATGAAGGTCTTTTCGCTGACGAGCCACTTATGCACGATGCCGATAACATACTGCCAACCGTTGTTGCGAATGTTGTCGCGCGTTGGCGCGTCTTCGTTCTCAAAATCTTTGAAGTAAATATCATCAACGCCGCCAAGCCCAATGAGGGAAAAGCGATGTTTTGGCGAAGGTTGAAAGCTGGCTTTGAGATTAAGGTTAGAGTAATTCGGAACGGCGGTTAAGCCTGTTGAGCCGATGAGCAAATCGAGATAACTTTTACGCGCCGAAAT
>CALGMC010000196.1 GCA_937959145.1 uncultured Chlorobiales bacterium | reverse complement strand
AATTTTCAGAAGCAATTAGGAAACCCTTTGTGATTGCGCTATCTTTGCGATGCTTTGTCAAAAAGCAAATTTGCAAGACTCGCATTCGCCGGGTAAAGATTGATGCAGAAAAGCACCGTAATGTTCAACCCCAATTCACCGCCGCCTTTTCGCCTCGCCTTTGAATCCAACTGAATTCAGCGCGTCTCGCTATTATTTACAGCACTTAACATCATTTTCAATGTCATTTACCACACTCGGACTTTCCGACGCGCTGGTGCAAGGGATTCTTGCAACTGGCTACACTGCGCCTACTGAAATTCAATCACGCGCGATACCGCTTGCCGTTCAAGGGCAAGACCTCATCGGACTTGCACAAACAGGAACAGGTAAAACCGCCGCCTTTGTGCTTCCCGTTTTGCATAAACTCTCGCTCGCCGAGCCGCCACAACCCCGACACGTGCGCGCTCTCATTTTGACGCCGACACGCGAACTTGCTACACAAATCGAAGCCTCAATCAAAAACTACGGACGATTCATGAAACTCTTTTCCGCCACGATTTACGGCGGTGTGGATATGTTCCGTCAAATCTCGCTTCTGCGTCGCGGCTTTGATATTGTGATTGCAACGCCCGGTCGCCTCATCGACCACTTGAACCGCCGAACGATTGACCTCTCCAAAGTTGAAACCCTCGTCTTGGACGAAGCCGACCGAATGCTCGATATGGGTTTTGTTAATGACGTCAAAAAAATTATCGCTCTGCTTCCAGAGGCGCGTCAAACCTTGCTCTTCTCGGCGACCATGTCGCAAGGCATTAAGACCTTGACCGCGTCGGTGCAACGCTCGCCGAAACTCGTTCAAGTCGGCGAAGAGCGCAAACCTGCGGATTCCGTTACACAAAAATTCTACAAAGTCGAGCAAGACCAAAAAACGGCACTGCTCTTCCACATTTTGGATACGGTTGAAATGGATAGCGTGCTGGTCTTTTCACGCACGAAGCACGGCGCAGATAAAATCCAACATCGTTTGGAACAGCGCGGCGTTAAAGCCGTTGCGATTCACTCCAATCGCACGCAATCGCAACGCGAAAGAGCGTTGAAGGGATTTCGGCAGAAGCATTACAAAGTGCTTGTCGCCACCGACATCGCCGCACGCGGCATTGACATCGAAGGCATTTCGCACGTCATCAACTACGACACGCCGAACTTCGCCGAAGACTATGTGCATCGCATTGGCAGAACGGGACGCGCCGCCGCCACAGGCGACGCCATCACCTTCGTCGCTCGCGATGAATACAAGCATTTCCGACGCATCGCCGAATTTATCGGCAAACGCCTGCAACTCGAAAACTATCCGAACTTTTCAGGCTCTGAGACCGCAGACCTGCTCAAAGAAGAAGGCATTTCGCGCTTCAAACCCGACGACGACAAAAGCGAGCGGCAACATCGCCATCGACGAAGCGAGCACGAAAGGCAACGTCCATTCAACGCCTTCAAAACCCATGAAGGCAAGAAAAATGGCACAGAACCGACACACTCAAAGCGCACTGAACGCTTCGGCAAACAAAGCGAAAAGCAACCGCGCGACTCCGCCCAAAACCGACGCGATTCTAAACGCGATTTCAAAAGCAACGACGCCAAGAGCAATGGCTCCAAAGGCAGTGATTTCAAGCGTCGCGACTTCTCAACGCGTAAAGCAGGCTCAAACGGCGAATACACGCTTCGCAAGAGCGAAACCGCTTGGAAAAAGCTCTTGAGCGACGAAGAAGCCTACGAAAAAGTGCAACGTAAATCAGGGCGCGATTAAATACGCTCAACGAAACACTGCTGAAACCTTTTATCGTAAAAAAACGATAAGACTTGCCGACGAAAATTTTATTTTCATCATCATAAGTTTTAATCGTTATCACTTTCATTGTGAAGTAAAAGTTGTTTCAACTTTCAAACTTAAACGCAAACCATCATGTCAAAATATCTCACCGTGAGCGACGCTTCTTTCGAGAGCGAAGTGCTGAAATCAGATAAGCCTGTTTTAGTAGATTTTTGGGCACCTTGGTGCGGTCCGTGCCGTATGATTGCACCGATTGTTGAAGAATTGGCAAACGATTACGAAGGCAAAGCGAAAATCGCCAAAGTTAATGTTGACGAAAACCCGCAAATTTCAATGCAATTTGGAATCCGCTCTATTCCGACCTTGCTCATTTTCAAGAACGGAAAAGTCGTTGACCAAATCGTTGGTGCTGTGCCCAAAGGCGTGCTTGAAGGAAGATTAAAATCGCAACTCTCCGCTAGTGTTGCTTGAAATCAAAGAGCCTGAAATCAAAGAGCCTGAAATTGAAGAGCGAAGTTCACTCAAATGACTTCGCTCTTTTTTAATACACTGCAAAGTTATGCCAAAACCAAAAAAAATCATCATGTATTCGACCTCGTGGTGCCCTGATTGCCATAGAGCAGAACGCATCTTAACCGAACGGCGCATCGACTTCGAGAAAATCGACATTGAAAAAGTCGAAGGCGCGGCGGAAATCGTCATGCATCATGCCAATGGCAAGCGAAGTGTTCCGACGCTTCTTTTAGAGCACGAGAGCGGCGAAACCAAAGTGCTCGTCAATCCCCGACCTCAACAGCTGCTCGACGCACTATCACTTTAACAAGAAGGACTGCCTCTCCGTGCAGTCCTTTCTTCATCATTTTTTTACTATTTCTTTACACTGAGCCTCCCGCTCGCTTGGTATCTTTAAGGCTTCACAGAATCTCTTAACTCAGAACCACACAAAGGGTATGCTGACGCGAATCGCCTTTCTTGGTATCGTTGTTTTTTCATTGTTTGCACTTTTTGGGTGCGGCTCTTCAAAGAGCACGACGTCTCTCTCTTCACGATATAAAACCATCAAGATTATTCACTGGAACGACTTTCACGCGCAGAACACGACGCGCACCTTGCGCAAAGAGGGCAAGCCCTATCGCGTTGGCGGAAGTGCAATTTTGAAAGGCTATATCGATTCGCTCCGCAACCTTGCGCCCGACCGCTCGCTCGTGCTTTTTGCTGGCGACGATTTTCAAGGCACGCCTGTCTCAACCTTCACCAAAGGACGTTCGCAAGTCATTCTAATGAATGAAATCCAACCTGACGCCGTTGTGCCCGGCAATCACGAATTTGATTACGGCAAAGACAATTTCATTTCGCTCTTATCCGAAACGAAGTATGATGTGATTTGCGCGAATTTAGTCGTCTCAAAAACAGGCGAACCGCTCTTTCCGCCTTACAAAGTCGTTCAGCGTGGCGGACTCAAAATCGTCATCATTGGATTGATTACCACCGATTTACCGCTGGTGTCCATACCCGAAAACATTGAAGGATTGGAGGCGAAGGATTATAGCATTGTGCTAAGCAAATATCTGCCTGAAATCAAAGCCAAAGAAAAGCCTGATGCGATTATTGTGCTAAGCCATATCGGTTTGCTCAACAAACTTGATTATGTCGACGACCTCACGCTCTCGCGCATTTATCCTGAAATTGTAGCGTTCATTGGCGGGCATTCGCATACGCCACTCTTTGAGCCAATTCGCAAAGGTGGCGGCGTAATTGTTCAAGCAGGCTCGCGTGGGCAGTATGTCGGGGAGTTGGAGTTGGTGATTGACCCTGTGGGCGATTCGCTCGTGAGTTTTTCGGGCAAATTGATTGAAACATATGCGGATAGCATCACCCCTGACGCGCGCGTGCAAGCCATGGTTGATTCAATGGAAGCTCCGATGAAGAAAATGATGGACGAAGTGATTGGCACGCTCAAAGCCGATTGGAAATCAAAGTTTGGAGAATCGACCAACATTGGCACTTGGCAAACCGACGTGATGCGCGAAGAATTGAAAGTCGATATTGCTATTCAAAACAGCGGCGGCATACGCAAGTCGCTGAATGCAGGACCCATTCGCATCAGAGATATGTGGGAAATTTCGCCCTTCGGAAATGCTTTTGTGGTCTTTGGAATCACAGGCAAAGAATTGCGCGGCATGTTGGAGTGGCAAATCGACGGACGCGGCGAGTTCTGCGATATGTCGGGCGTTGTGTGCAAATACAACGGCAACTTGCCCTACGGAAAACGCATCAAGGAAATTACAGTAGGCGGAAAGCCGCTCAATGAAGAGAAAGTTTATGTTGTCGCAACGAACAACTATGCGGCGGCGCAATTAGGCGCGCTCTTCGGTTTGCAACGCGAAGTGAAAGTTAACGGCACGCCATTTGTCGATCATGACTTCTTCACCGAAGTTATTAGAAAACGCAAAGTGATTTCAGGGGAAAAACGCGAGTGGCTCATCAACATCGCCAAGAGCAAATCGGAATAAGGTAAAGCGGAATGACGCGAGTTCAGACACATGGGTTTGCATTTGAGCAATCGATTGATAATTCCTTTTTCACTATCATGATTTGATTAGCGAACTAAACAGCGCGAGGCACTCAACCTGTTCTTTTCATTAGCGTGCGCACCTTAAGCCTATATTTCATTTTTGGCATTGACGCTACCGCCTTTACATCTTTGACTATTGAGAATGGGGCTATCTATTGGCTCTTATGGCGTCGTTGTGTAACTTTAACCACATTAAAAATTCCATTCACGCTAAAATTCACTTGCCTTGCGCACTACATCATTTTCTCTTCGCTCTATTCTCATACTGCTTTTCTTCTTCACAATCGGTTTGACTTCAACGCGCGCACGCGCAAGCGTCGGCGGTGAAACATTTCCTGCGGGACACTGGGCTTACGACATCATCGAGCAACTCGTCGTGCGCGGACACTTGCCGAAACTTTACGACGTGGCGAAGCCTTACGAACGGCTCGATGTCGCTCGTGCCATTTTAGAAACCGATAAAACGCTCATCGAAGACCGCGTAACACTCTGGCTCTTCAATAAACTCGAGCAAGAACTCACAGACGAACTCGATTGGCTACGCGATGAAGCCTTCCCCGACGGCGCGCTTCGCATCGGATTGCGCCCTGAACTCATTGGCGATAAGCGCGACGGCAATCTTCCACAGTTTCAGTTTCCCGAAGAGCAGGGCAATACCTTCGGTCCGCGTTTTCGCACGCGCTTCCGATTTACGCTTCACTTCGGCGAGCATTTCACGGTCTATAACAATTCCATCTTGCAATCGGAGCGTGTCTTCACGCTTGTGCCCGCAAGAAATTTTGCAGGCTCAACAGGCTTT
>CALGMC010000195.1 GCA_937959145.1 uncultured Chlorobiales bacterium | reverse complement strand
GAGAAACGTCATGCCTTTGATGGAAAAGGTATGAGCAAGGACTTTGACTTTTGGTTTGATAGATTTTCCCTCGACCGTCCAAATGCGCAATCGCGCATCTTTGCCGCCCGTAACAAAGAGTTTGCCATCAGGCGAAAACATAACCGAAAAGACGGAATCGCCGTGTCCTTCAATTGTGTGGAGCACTTCGAAGGTTTTAGCATCTAAAATTTTGACGAAGCGGTCGCTGCTGCCCGTGGCGAGCAGTTCGCCGTTTGGCGAAAGTGCGATAGTGCGAATGTTGCCCGAATGCAGATGAAGCACGCGCGTTAAGGAGAAATCGGATAGGCGAAACACTTTGAGCGCGCCACCCGATGCGCCGACATAGAGTTCCGTTTCATCGTGATTGAGCGCAAGCGCATAGTTTGGCAAAAGTTGCGGATTGGAGAAAATCACTTCTCGCTGTGAAGTGGCTTTGCCTGCCTTTTCAAACGTCGATTGAATCAGCGCGCCATGCTTTGCGGTTTCTTGTTCGGTTTTATTGAGTTCGTAGAAAATGTAGCGTAAGGCGTCATACATGCCACTGATGCCTTCAACCTCGACCGTTTCTGTGCCGTCGGAAACCATCACGCGCCCTTCTTTTTGCAAATCATGGCGATAGGCAACAGCGATGTAATTCGCGCCAAGTTGAGGCGAGAGAATCGTAGCAAGTTTGTCGAAATTTTGTGCGTCGTAGACAATCGTCATGCCGTCGCGCCCTGTGGTGATGAAGTATTTTCCACTCTTGGAAAAGAGCATCGCGTAAATGGATTGACGATGGTCTGCAAGCCCGCCAACGGCTTCGGGTTTTCCAACTTCATAAACGAAAACGGAGCGCAAGCCGCCTGCGGCAGCGAATCGTTTGCCATCGGGCGCAAAGGCTACGGTATATGCGTTTTGCTTGTTTTCAAAAAAGGTTTGAACGGGTGAAATGTGTCTTTGGTCCATGTCTGGTTTTAGTTTAGAAGCCGCTTCACGCATTATGGTTTCGTGCTTGCGGGCTTGGAAGTGTTATTGACTTCGTTCTGAACTTCGGTGATAGGAAAACCTTTCAGGCGATTAACCAAAAATTCGCGGGTTTTGTTCAATGCAAAGTTGGTTAAGGTTTGAAACGCGATTTCTTTGATTGCCTGCATTAAAGGCGAAGCCGTGCGTGGGCGGCTTGGTGGCACTTGTGTCCGCTCAATGGGTGGTGAAGATGGCGATGTGATGAGCAGTCGGAAGGCGCGTCCGATAAACCAGCCTGTGCCGAGTGCCGCAACCATGATGGTAACAGGGAAACGGGAAACTAAGCCTTTCGGCGTGAGGCGGGCATGGAGTTCTGACTTGAGCACTTGCTTGCGGGTTTTCAGTCGTGCTTTGCGCACTTCGATTGTTCGCTCCAACGCCTTGCGATAGGCACTTATCTCTTCTGAATCTGACATAACTTATTCGTCTTTTGGCTTGGAAGATTGTCTTTGCTGATACTCGCGCCAAAAAAATTTGAGAAACATGTTGCGCACCCACATCGGCTGAAACGTGTTGATAAAGACGACTGCACCGACGAGCAATGCACCTATGGCTAAAAAGCCGAGCGAGCGTTGCCCGAACAGTTCGCCCAAATAAAGTGCAAGGGCAATAAAGAGGCACGAGGCACCTACGAGGGAAATCAAAACCAGCACGACATTTGCCGCAATCCCCGAGAGCAGTTCAATCACGTCCAACTTCGCAAGTTCCACTTTTGCTGTAAGCAAGTCTGAAGCATCATCGAGCGATTGGGAAAGCGATTCATCGAGCAACTCCACAATGCTTTTCTCGTTCAGACGCTCAAATGGCGGCTGACGGTCGTCTTTCATGCGTCATTAAGTTTTGCGTGATGAAAACAGCGCGCCTAAAAGAAACCCAACGCCTAACGCAATCAAGGTTGATTGAATGGGGTGTTTTTCAATGTAGCCAGTTACTTGCTCGGTAGCGCGCTTTGCCGTTTGAAACGATGAAGTTTCTTTGAGTTGTTCGTAAAGAGCATCTAATTGCTCTTGAAGCAAGGCAGTTTCTTCTTTTGCAGCCATGAGCGATGCGTTTAAGTTATCGATAAGAACTGTATTAGTATGTTAAGCAATTTAGAAAACTTTTCTATCTTATTTTGTCCGTCGCCAAGTGCGACCGACGCAGTGCCAAACATTTAGAAGTAACCTTACTGTTCTTGTTTTAATGTCAACGCCGCCGTCTACCGCTGTGGAGAGCCTCTCAAAAGTCGTTCCCATTATTGCCTCGTCCGAATTGCATGAGGGTATGTCGCACATCTTTACGTTTGTCAAAGACGACGAGCGATATGAAGCGTTTGTCATTCGATTTGGGAATGTCATTCGCGCCTATTTGAACATATGCCCGCATGCGGGTGAGCCGATTGCCGAAAAAAATCAATCGGCGTTCAACAGCGATAAGCGATACCTCTTGTGCCGAGAGCATTTCGCGCTCTTTGACCCCGAAACGGGAAAATGCGTCAGCGGTCCCTGCCCGATTGCCGACCTGCATAAAATTTCTATTGTTCAACAAGAAGAGATGATTTGTTTGATATTAGGCTGAGGCGGTTTCTTTTTTGAAATCTGCTTTTACTTCTCTACTTTGTTGTTAGTTAAAGTAAGTCCGTCGCAAGTTAAACAGCGTCGTCTCATCGCAGAAAGCAGAAGTCTCACCCAATACACGCAGAAACGTTATGCTTTGCTCAATCGCAATAGCGGTATAGCGTCAGTTTCACTATTTTAGACAAGAATTTAATCGTTCAGGTGTGTTAGGGAATCTTCAAAAATATCGTGAAATCATCATCTCGGTCGCACTCTTTCTCATCTTGGATTTGAGTGTGCTGGTGGTGAGCTCGATTACGACGGGGCAACTTGAAAGCGATGCTGTTGCAGTGAACCTTGCCTCGAGACAACGAGAACTCTCACAGCGTATTGTCAAAACGCTATTGCAAATCCAAATCGCTCAAAACGCTGAGCACAGCATTGAAGAGCCACAGAACGAACTGGCGACGACATTCAAAATTTTCGACGAAACAATTGAAGGACTGCGCGACGGGCGGCTTGTTACTGGCGGCGATTACAAAACCGTGATGCTCATTCCGGTTGAAACTGACAGCGCGAAAGTTTATCTCGAGCGCGCTTTTCTCATCTGGAATCCGTTCAAAGAAAAACTCTTTCGCGTGATTGCCGCCAAAGGCACTGTTCCGAAAGAAGACTTGCAAGACGCTGTTGAGTATGCCTCAGACAACAACCTCTTGCTCCTTGAGTTGATGAACTTCATCACGTCGGAAGCGGAGAAAAAACTCTCGGATAAATCCAACACGCTGCGCACGATTCAAATTACAGGTATTATCGCCGCGCTCATCAACTTTTTTATTCTCCTTTTCCATTTTATTCGTAAGTTACGTTCTCAAGACGCAGAGATTACACGATACTCTGAAAATCTGGAGAAGATGGTCGACATTCGCACACGCGAATTGAGAACCGCGCAGGAGCAACTGAGAGCGACGAACATCAGTCTTGAAAAAGCAAAGTATGAACTTGAAGTCTTGAATTCACAGTTGGAACAAAAGGTCGAGGAACGCACGGCTGAACTGAAAAACACGCAAACCCAACTGATTCAATCCGAAAAAATGGCGGCTTTGGGTCAAATGGTTGCAGGGCTTGCGCATGAAGTCAACACGCCCTTGGCATTTGTGAAAACCAACTTGGAAGGCATGTCGGAATTTCAAAAGGAAATTTTCGCACTCATTGATGAATCTGATAAACTATGTGAATCCCTCAAAAACGACGACATGGAAAACCTCGATCGACATCTCGTTCAACTGGCGGAACTACAAGAACGCTTGAAGAAAGCAAACACGGTTCAAGACATCAGCGATATGCTCCGCGAATCCCTGACAGGTATGGACAGAATCCAAGAATTGGTGATGAACCTTAAAAACTTCTCGCGCTTAGACGAAGCTGAGTTCAAGTATGCCGATATTCACGCGGGAATTGATTCAACCTTGTTGATTGCCAATAACATCATTAAAAATAAAGCAAGGGTCGTGAAGGAATACGCCCCGAAACTTTATGCAGAATGTTATCCCGCTCAGCTCAACCAAGTGTTCTTGAATTTGATTACGAATGCGGCACAAGCAATAGAGCGTGAAGATGGTGAAATTAAAATCAAAACATCGGTTGAAGACGGATATGCGGTTATTCGCGTCACTGACAACGGAAAAGGTATTCCAAAAGAATATCTGAACCGAATTTTTGAGCCGTTCTTTACAACCAAGCCTGTTGGACAAGGAACGGGTTTGGGGCTGAGCATCTGCTATCAAATTATTGAAAAACACTCCGGCGTGATGCAGGTTGAAAGCCAAGTCGGTGTCGGAACAACATTCACGATTAAAATTCCTGTCAAACAAAAACGCGACGGGGGAGCCGCAACTGAAATCGTTCGGTCGCGAGCTTCAAACCTCCAAATAGCATAAGTCCAAAAGGATATAAGTTTTTATAGGTATTATGAGCGCACTTTCTAACATTCTTCTCGTTGATGATGAGCCGCTGTTGCTCTCATCTTTAAGTCGAGTTCTTCGTCTTCACTACACTGTTTTCACAGCAGAAAATGGTGTTCAAGCGTTGGACATTATTCAGCGCAACAAAATCAAAGTCATCGTTAGCGACCAGCGCATGCCCGGTATGCTTGGTCACGAACTTTTAGGCAAGGTCAAAGACCTCAGCCCCAACACAGTGCGATTACTTCTGACAGGTTACAGCGACCTTGATGCAATTTTGAACTCTGTTAATGCGGGACAAATTTTCCGATACATCAACAAACCATGTAGCGTGGAAAAGTTGCGCGAGATGATTGAACTCGGCGTTCAAATTCACGACCGAATCGTCTCGATGCAGAACGAGGCGAAAACAGCGACACCCGCAAAGCCCGCAACCGAAGTTGCTAAAACGGAAGCCGACCCGCCGGCGACCCTGCTGTTCGTTGGATACACACCCGCTGAAATTCAAAAGCTCACTTCAAAACTGAACATGCGCTGTATTATTGAGCATGCAACGACGCTCGACGAGGCGTTTGCCGCACTCAATCGCGTATCTGTTTCAGTGTTGATTAGCGACCTCAACTTCGGCGAGCATGACGGTATCGATTTTTTGAATACGGTCAAAAAGGAATTTCCGCATACTGTAACCGTTATTCTTACCGATATTGTTGATGCAACGATGGCAATTCGCTCAATTAACGAAGTGCAAGTGTTCCGATACATTACTAAGCCCGTGAGCGAAGATTCGTTTGCGCGGACGGTGGAAGAAGCGGCTAAGAAAAATCGCACCTATCAATCGACGCCACATCAGAATATTAAACTCACGGCGGAAACCATTAGCCCTGACCAAGCTTTTCAGACGTCGGCGGAAAAATTGCGCGCTAAACTCGTCGCCGCTCGCATTGCCTTGACGAAATCGCGCTCATAGCAATGCCTTGTTGCCAATGCAAGCATTGCCGCCTCCGCCCAAGAAACCTGAACTCAAAAGACTTAGCGTCATCAACCGACGTTTGTGTGCTTGACGATTTCATCGTTGTCCTCAACATGTTTTTAATAAAATCCACACGATATTGCAATTGCATGGCTCTCCGATGATGATGAAAGAAGAAGACGGGCTTAAAAT
>CALGMC010000194.1 GCA_937959145.1 uncultured Chlorobiales bacterium | reverse complement strand
GGCTCAGGCACGATGGTATTTTCTTCGCCCAAATACTCCCGCGAACACTGCATCGCAAATTCGGTCACGGTTTTATCATTCACTAAAACAGGATAGCCTTTTCGGATTTCTAACTCGGCTTCTACGCCCATTGCTTTTGCCGTGTAATGCGTGATTTCTTCCAAGCGTTGCCACGCTTCTTTGCGGAGGTCTTCGTTCATGGTGCGCAGTGTGCCCATCAGTTTTACTTCGTTGGGAATAATGTTCGTCGCGCTTCCGCCGTTGATGGCGCAAATGCTCACCACAACGGCTTCTTTGGGCGGCATATTTCGGCTGACAATCGTTTGAAGCGCAGTAATAAGTTGAACAGTCGCCACAATCGGGTCTTTGGCGCGATGCGGCGCAGAACCATGACCACCGACGCCGCGAATCGTGAAGTAAAGTTCGTCTGAAGCCGCCATCATCGGTCCTGCATAAAATCCAAGTTTGCCCACCGGCACCTGCGGAATGCAGTGCTGACCAAATACCACATTCGGCTTTGGATTCTCAAAAACGCCCTCTTCGAGCATCGGCTTTGCGCCGCCGGGCAGTTTTTCTTCCGATGGCTGAAATAGAAACTTCACCGTTCCGCCAAAGTCGTTTTTCATTGCGGATAACACCTTTGCCACGCCGAGCATACAAGCCGTATGCGCATCGTGTCCGCATGCGTGCATTTTGCCTTCAACGGTTGAGCGAAAATTGTGCGACGTTTCTTCGGGCATCGGCAAGGCGTCTATATCGGCACGCAAGGCGACAACTTTCGCCCTCTCCCCTTTTCTTCCCTTCAAATGCGCCACGACGCCCGTTTTTGCGACGCCTTCTTGCACCTCTAACCCCAAGCCGCTTAAATACTCGCTGATGATTTTTGCCGTTCGATATTCTTCGTAAGCCAGTTCGGGGTGCTTGTGAATATCGCGCCTGATTTCAACGAGTTCGGGAAAAATTTTTTCGGTTTCAGATTTAATCCTGTGCTTGATGTCGGTCATTGCTTCGCCTTTGATTGGATTGCTATCCTTTTATCTCACAGTTTGGTTTTGTTCAAAATAGCGAGATTGCGTTTGATGTAATCGAGTTTGCGGAGTTCTGCGCTGTATCGTTCGGTTTGGGCTTTGACCATAACGTTTGGCGATTCAGCATTGAACCAATAAAGGTCGTCTCGTTCCGCCGATTTTATCGCGACACGCCAGCATTGGAATGTTCCCGCAGGCACGACGAGCGTTTCTAATCCTTCGATTTTGTAATGCAGTTCGTTTGGTGCAGGTTTTTCGGGCGAGGGTTCGAGCAGTTCGGAAAGCGTGTTCCAATAAAATTCTTGACCTTCTTTGAAGTTGAGGGCGCGAAGCGAGAGCGGCAGTTGGTCGTAAAGAAAATCGTTTTTGGCTAAATCGATTTCGCTATCGCCTTTGCCTTCGTTATCGACTTGCCACGCATGCACATAGAGCATGGTTCTTCCAACGAGGCGGCGCAAGGTTTTCGTGAAAGTGCCGCGTTCATCGCTCCACGAGGCAATGTATTTTGTGATTTTCAAGGCATCGCGTTGCAAAATGGAAAGCGAACTTGAATAGAGCACGCGCTCACTTTTGGCGAAAGTATGTTGCGAAATAACGGCGACTAAATCGGTGCGGGTGCTGTCGCTCGTTGCCGAGTAGGCTTGTCGCGTGAAGGCTTCTTTTCGGGTGAGGCGTGTTTCGGAAAATTTTAACGCCGTTCCGTTTATGACGCGCTCGACATCGTATTCGGCGCTTTCCTCCGTGCCTTCTTGCCAAACTGGGCTTTGCGCCCATTTTTCCGATAAGAGCGAATTGGGGTTTTCATCTTGCTTTTTTTCTGTGCGGGCTGTCGGTGCGATTTTCTTTTCAACCATTTCAGGCGGCTTGCCGTCGCAGGCTGACATGGCAAAGGCAACGAGGAAAAGGATTACAATTTTCATTGCGCGTTTATCTCGATTAAAGTTTTATCTCGATTAAAGTTTTATCGTCAATTAAATGAGATGCTTCGAGATAAACGCGATAGAGAGCCGATTAAATTCATCGGGTTGGTCGACATTGCACACATGCCCCGAATTCGCAATGATTTTGAGAATAGCGGACTTATGTTTTTGAACGAGCATTTTCACAGGCGGCAAGAACATATAGTCTTCATCGCCCATCAGGTAAAGCGTTGGCACGGGAATTTCTTTTTCGTTGAAATAGCGCATGAGCGGATTGGCTTCGTAGGTCATTCTGAACCAGCGAATGAACTCGCCTTGATAGAGTTTTCGCGCTTCACGCACAAAGAGGTTGCGCGATTCTTCGTGGCGTTTGCGCGGCATAATCACCCACGCAAAGAGTTTATAGAGCCAGAGATACGGAATAAATCGTTTGGTTAGATGTCCGAGCCAAATCAGAATTTTTGAACGAATGTTAAAGCGCGTGATTGCGCCTGCCATTACCATGGTGCTCATTCGTTCAGGGGCAATTTCGCCTATTGTGCGAATAATGAGCGTGCCGAGCGAGATTCCGATAAAATGCGCTTTTTGGATATGAAGATGGTCAAGCACCTCGAGAATTTCTTCGCTGACTTTTCGGAAGGTGTAGTCTTCGTCGCGATAGCGTTGCAGAAAGGTTTGAGACTTGCCATGCCCGCGTAGGTCAATAAGCAACACGTTGAAATGCGCTTTGAAATCGCGCACTTGTTTGAACCAAATTGATGAACTTCCCCCCGCGCCGTGCACAAAAACGACCCACGCCTTATCTTCTCCGAGAAAATAGGTCTTATAGTGAAGCATCTTTGGTTCTCCTCAATAACCGAAATGTTCTGACAAGCAAATATAACTTTTTCGTCTCTGCATGTGCGTTAAGTTATGGATAAATGCGCTTTTAGATGTGGTCGTTTTGGGCATTTGGGCTTTCGGCTTCAGGCTTCGGTTTTTCTTCCAAAAACGCTTTCCGCGAGCAAAAGAAGCACAACGATAAGAAGCAACGGTTTCCACACTGCCAAGCCGTAGCGCGAGCCTGAAATCATTTCCGAAATGCCTTCGAGTGTTTCCGACGCATTCGTGAAGGCAAGCCGCGCCTCTTCGATGCCTGCTTTCAGGAAAATTTCTTTGAGCGAATTGGCTTCGATTTTTTCAAGCGATGATTCCTTCGGGGAAAGATTGATGGCAAATTCCGCCAGCGTAACGGGTTCATCGCCCACAATTTTGAACAGCCGATAAACGCCGAGTTCATCATAGAGCGTGGGCGAGATAAAAAGCCTTGACGCGCCTGCACGAAACTGAATGGTTGGCATCAAGATTTTTCCGCTTGGCTTTTCAACGCGCAATTCGTCGCTTGCCGAAACGATTGCAGGCAACATAAAACTTGCCTCTTCTCCTGCAACGAAGGATTCATTTTTTGGCTGTGTCGCCGCCGCGGTTGTGAAAATCGTACGATACAAAAGCGGGGTGAATATCGGTTGCAAGACGAAGTTCGTTAGTTCTTTTGTTGGAAGCGTTGGACAAACGACAAATCCGCCATTGCCAAAACGCGACACCGTCAGAAAGTTTTTATTTGCTTGATAGCCCAAAAGCCTTGATTCTACGGGCGATTTCAGGTATTCATTCGTTTTGAAAATTGTTCCGATTCCGCTTTCCGACGATGCAAGTTGCGATTGAAGTTTTTGCTTTGAGGCAAACATGCCTTCAAAAATCGGGTGTTGCACTTCGACTTTATCAATCGCTGTTGGCTGTGGAAGTGCAAGGGGTTTGAGTTCGCCGCCGCCGAGGCGTTTGAGCAACTCGTTGTGCGCGTTGAGCGGAGCATTTATCGGCGCAAAGAGAATTAGCCCGCCGCCTTGCTCGACAAAAGTTGCGGTCTTTTGAATGGTTGTCGCCGAAAGATTTTTTACGCCACAAAAAATCAGCGCGTCAAACGCGGCGAAACTACGGCTGTCGAGCGACGATTCAGGCGCAAGCGTGAGTTCAAAAAATTTGCCTTCAAAAAAACTTTCCAACGCGAGTTTTACATAGAAACACTCGCGCTCGTCGCTATATGCCAAGCAGACGCGCATTTTTTCAGGAATATGAAACGCCAAATACTGTTTGTTATCAATCTCGAGATTGTCTTTGGGCAATTCAAGTTCGCCCGAAAGAAATCCCGTCCGCGTTGGCGAGGCAGTGAGCATGGTTTCGCCCGATTGCGCCTCGAGTTGAATCGCACCTTGCGCCGCAATTTTTTTATCCAACGTCCACTTCACTTCCACTTCTTTGGCAGATTCGCCCGTCTTTACAGCCGACACCTTCACGCGAATTGGCTTTTGCGGCTCGAAAACCTTTGTCAAGACTTCAACCTCGCTAATGCCGATGTTTTCTTGCTTTTTTGGCGCAACGTCAATGAAAAATAAGTTGATGCCCGCAACGTTGAGTTTGAGGCTATCGCCTGTGAGTGTGCCTGTTCGCTGAAAATCCGAGATGAGATACATCTCACGATTCAAGTGCGTTGAGCGTTGAAGCCAATCTGCGCCTTTTTCTATGCAGGTTTGAAGCGGCACGCCGAACGTGGCAACGCTCGACTGCGCGAGCATCTTTTTCGCTTCCGAAACGCTTTGCGCAATCGGCTCTTGTAGCGAATTTGAAAAGACGATGAAAATTTCGTCGCTCTCCGAAAAGTAATCCAACACGCGCAACGCTGCCGACTTCGCCTGACGAAACACATCGTTGCCAAACGCATCTCGATACGACATCGACGGCGAGACATCAAGCACAATCATCGCGCTTGTTTTCGTTTGCGTCGAAAATCCGCTTCCTGCTTGAAGCGACGGAAAAACAGGCTTGGAGAACGTCGCCACCAAAAAGAAAATGATGAGACTGCGAATCGCTAATAAAATCCACTCACGAATTTTGAAGCGTTTGAGCGAACTCGTTTGGATTTGCTTTAAGAGCATCAGCGAACTGAACTCAATTCGCCGCCGCTGTCTTAAATTGAGCAAGTGAATGATAATCGGAATGCTTGCGGCAAGCAACCCAATTAAAATGGCTGGATTGAGAAAAATCATGGCAAACTTTTTATGCCCCCCTGAACAACGCCTGTTTGTGCTTCAAACGGAACCGACGACACCAAAACCGCAAGGAAGTGGCAAACGCTTCCACCTAAAACAAATAAATGCCAAATCGCATGATGATAGGGCAAGGATTTCCACACATAAAACACGACGCCAAGCGTATAAATCACGCCGCCGCTCAAAAGCCACAGCAAGCCGTGCATTGGCACATGGTTCAAGACAGGCTTAATTGCAATCACAACCAACCAGCCTAACGCGATATACAATGCGGCACTCACCCACTTTTTTGCGTTGATGAAAAAAAATTTCAGCACGATTCCGACCGCCGCCAATACCCACACCGCCACGAGCAACGGAACGCCCCAATCGTTCCGCAAATTGACAAGCGAAAACGGCGTGTATGTGCCTGCAATTAAGAGGTAAATCGACACATGGTCGAAAATGCGCATGCGCTGTCGGTTCTTTTCATCTTTCGTGCTGTGATAAACAACCGACGCCACATAGAGCACCACAAGCGATGTTCCGTAAATGAGCAAACTAACTTTGTGCCACACGTCGCCGAAGCGAAACGCCAAAAAGGCAAGGCTTGAAAGTCCCGCAAGGCTCAGCACAATGCCAAGTGCGTGCGTCAAGATGTTCGCCCGTTCTTCAAGCGGCGTGTAATGCGGAATCACGGCGTTCGTATTGGTTGCGGGTTGCATTTATGTGTTTGCTCCTTCTTCCAACAATTTGGCGAGTTTGAGCAAGGCTTCTTTTTTGGGCTTCAACGCTTCTCGGCTGTCGATGTAGGTCTCTAAAATTCGCTCGGGCGCAAGATACTCCAACTTTATTTCGCTCTTATCGGATTTCACCTCGTCGGATTCAATTCGCACCTCCGACACAATGGAGGCGTCTTTCAATCGCTCTCGCACTTTACCGAGATCTAACTCCTTTTTCTGCTCGGCTTTACATTTGATTCTCACACGAACGATGGCATCTTTGAAATCTGTTTCTTGAATTTTCTTTTCGACTGTCTCGAGCGGCTTATCTGAAAAGCGCGTGTCGATGTCAATCGAGACCATGTTCCGCGCCGGCGTTTGAATGTGCTTGTAAGTGGCGCGTTTTTTCTCGTCAATCTCAACCAGCACAAAGCCTTTGGGTTGATTGAGTTCGTTGAAACTAATGCGCTCAATGCTTCCTGAATAAACGACGGGCGGCTCGCTTTCGGCGTTCAAATCTTGATGGCGATGAAAATGCCCTAATGCGACGTAGGAAAATTCGCGACGCACGATTTGCGAAAGCGGAACAACAATATCACGCGATTCGACGAGACGCTTTTCCGAGCCTTCGGTGAGTTCCGCGCCGTCGACATGCGCGTGCATGGCGAGAATGGCAGGATACGGAAGCGATTCTTCCCTTATTCGCGTCGCTTCTATGTCAATCATGCCCGTATAGATTTCGAGCATTTTATCGCGTATTTTCTCTTTTGGCAGTTTCGCAAATTCTTCGCGTGCAAAGAGTCGACTTTCATTCGCCCACGGCATTCCGACGATTCTGATTTTTCCAGACTTCGTGTCTATGTCTTTGACATCGGGCTTTTCAAAGAGATGCACCCCGCTTGAAAGTTCGCTGAAAATGTTGATGGAACTTGCTTTTCCAAACGAAACAGGGAAATCATGATTGCCGACAAGCATCACGATTGGAATTTGTTTATCGAGCAGTGGGCGAATGGCTTGCGCGAAAATGCGCTGTTCGGTCGGTGAAGGCGAGGCGTCGCGATAGGCGTCGCCACAGAAGAGAAACAGGTCAATATCTTCTTCAAGGGCATAGTCGACCATGAACTTGAAGCATTTTTCAAAGTCAATCCAGCGCGAGTTCATGCCGCGTTCGGCATCGTCTTTTCCGTGCGTTGAACAGCCGATGTGAATATCGGCAGTATGCAGAATTTTCATGGTTGATTGTGGGTGTTTGATTGTGTTGAGAATTTATCTGTAACCTTAATCTGTTTCGCCTGCTCGGCTCTGATTTTCCTTATCGATTTGCTTGAACACTTTTTCGGCTTCTTCTTCGGAAATGCCGTGAGAGACTCTAATGCCGAACCGCTTTTCCAAAAACTGCTCGATTTTTACCCACTTGCCGTCCATCTGAATTTTTCCCGACCATGCGCACATCGTTACGATTTCTTCTAACTTTTTGATTTTTTTCTGCGCCAATTCCATTTCGGCATCGCGTTTGGCTTTCTCAATGGCATGATTTAACTCAATCGCTTTTATTTTTCGCTCCGCTTCAACGCCCAAAATTTTTTCTTTGATTTGAACACATTGCTCGTAGGCTTCTAATGCTTCTTGATACTTTTCAACTTTTTTGTAGGTATTTGCCAAATTCAGATACGCAACCCACAGGTATTGTTTATACTCGGCTTTACCACTTGCTAATGCAATGCTATCTAAAAGCGCGTCAATGGCTTTATAGTCTCGATTAACAGCGGCATAAACTTCGCCTAAGTTAATGAGCGTTGTAATTTGAACGGATACATTTTCTTCCGCCTTTGCCACATCTAAACTTTTTTTCAGCCATTCAATTCCTTCCTCTGAATCGCCAAGCGCGTAGTATGTTGCGCCGATATTTGCCATCACTTCTGCGACGCCATTTTTATCCGCATTGGCTTCACGAATAGAAAGCGTTTTGAAGTAATACGAAAGGGCTTCTTGGTAATTTCCTTTATGAAAGTAGACACTGCCGATGTTCATCAGGGCGTTGCTGTAAGCCAATTGGTCTCCTGCTTCCACGAGAATTTCAGCCGCTTGCGTGAAGTAGTGATATGCTTGGTCTGTTTCTCCGAGATGCAGATTGACACAGCCGATGATTTGCTGTGCCGTCGCTTTGGTCGGCGTTGTCCCTATTTCATCAAAGAGTTTCAACGCGCGATAACTATGGTCGAGTGCTCTGTCGTAACGTGCAAGATAGTAGTAAGCGTTGCCTGTGTTGACAAATGCCTCTGCCAATAAGTCTGTTTGTTGGAGTTTTTCAGCGAGTTCTCGTGCCTTCTGTGCGTAGTTCAAAGCCACTTGCACATCTTTTCTTACCAGTTGCTTCGCCATGCGATTGAGTTTTGCAATCGCTTCGATTTCGGTAGGTGATGAGGCTAAAATTTGCTCAATCGTCTCTACGCTTGACGGTTGCGCGTTCAAGGGCTTTGTGGCGGCTCGCTCTGTTGAAATTTGGCTCATGGTTTTGAAAACGCTTGCCAGTGTTTTTGTAATGTTTTTTCCGCATACAAATTCGCGTGATGCCAATCGTGCAATGCGGTTGGTGTCAATTTAACCTCGCTGAATGAGTTCTTTATACCTTTCTTTTTGAAGAATTCCAAGAGATGCTCGGCGCGCTCGATGTTGCCTTTGTCGCCGTCGTATGCGGCAGAAAGAATAAGAAACTGAACGGACTTAATTTTTTTCAACTGTTCAGGTGTCGCGTTCATCAGGATATTGAGCGGATTGTATTGTTTCATGTAGGCAATGTCGCGCGGCTCGCCGAAAGCGACTTTGAAGAAATCGGTGCGCACCCAAGTGTAATCGTCGGGCGGTTCATCGTTGCGCCGTGTGTCGTCGAAGTCATACCACATGTGCGTTCCGTCGTAGGAGCCGACGGAGCAAAAGAGGTCGGGGTGTTTAACGCCCATCATGACGGCAGTGTATCCGCCGAGCGAGAAACCATCAATGCCGCGTTTGGTTCGGCTTGGAATGGTGCGATAAGTGGAATCAATGTGCCAGATTAAATCGCGCGTGAGGTAATCCTCATAGCGTCCTGTGCCAATGCCTTCGGCGGTCGTCGCATGCGGATTGAGCATATTCACCCCCAAACACGGAACGCTGTTATCTTCGCTTGCTGTGCTAATTCCGACCAAAATCATTTTGCCAATTTTGCCTGCCGCAATTAAACTATCTGCCACGTGTTTGAGCGTTCTGCCGTTTCGCGACGCATCTTCGTTTGGATTAAACCATTCGCGCTCATGACCGCGCAAAAAAAAGACGACAGGATAACGCTCGTGCGTTTCGTCGTAGCCTTCGGGCAGGTAGATATTGTAATGCTTTTCAATGCCAAGAGAAGATGAATAAAATTTTTTAAGCAATACCTTACCGCCGACTTCTACATGAGGTAAAAACTTTTGAATAAAAAATGGAAGTGCCATGAAAAGAAAGAGGAGCAGATTCACCGCGTTCCTTTGTTGCTTGTTGCTTTACATCATAGATTTTGGAATATAAACCGTTTGCAATGAAAAACATTCCTGTGATTCTTGGCGCGACGGCGTCGGGCAAAACGGCAATGGCGATGGCTTTGGCGTTAAAGTTTAATGCTGAAATTATTTCTGCCGATTCGCGCCAAATTTATCGCGAGCTCACGATTGGAAGTGCGAAGCCTTCGCCCGAAGAACTCGCCGCCGTTCCGCATCACTTCATCAATGAGCGCACGTTGCTTGACGATTACGACGCCGCGACCTTCGCCAAAGACGCTTGGCAACGCATTCAGGAAATTCTTGCGCGCGGAAAAAATGTGATTGTCGCGGGCGGCTCAACGCTTTATCTGAAAAGTTTGATTACGGGATTTTCAGAACTGCCTTCGGGGAATAATGCTCTGCGTGCCCGTCTTTACAACGAATTGGAGACACTCGGCTCAGAAGTGCTTTATGAACGCTTGAAACGCCTCGACCCTGAACGCGCCCAAACGCTCGACCACACCAAAACCCAACGCCTTATCCGTAGCCTTGAAGTCATTGAAACAACCGGCAAAAAAATGTCGGATTTGCAAGCCGCACTTCATCACGCGCCACCGTTTGAATTTGAATGTATTGGGTTAGATGTGCCGCGCGAGATGCTTTACGAGCGCATCAATCAGCGCGTCGAGACGATGATGCAAAACGGATTATTGGCGGAAGTGCAATCGCTTTATCAAACCTTTGGGGCAGTGCATAAACAAACGAAAATCAACGCGCTTGAAACCGTCGGCTATAAGGAACTTTTTGGTTTTCTTGACGGAGAAATTTCTCTTGATGATGCCATTTCGCTCATCAAACAGCACACGCGCAACTACGCCAAACGCCAACTGACTTTTTTTAGAAATCAACTTCCCGTTGAGTGGATTCCATCAGCCGATACTTCATTTGCATTAAATCGAATTTCGTCTATATTATCGCACTTAATTTAATTTGACAAAAACCTCTTTTATCAATGAACTTCGTCATTGAAAGCAAGAAAGACATTACCATTTTCCGCCTTCAAGAAAAACGCTTAGATGCGTCGCTCGCCCCCGAACTCAAATCACAAGTGCTGATGCTTGTCGCTGAAGGCAAAAAGTATCTCATCATCGACCTTGCCCAAGTCGATGCGATTGACTCCAGCGGCATTGGCGCACTGCTCATTGCGCACCGACACACGGCTGAAATGGAAGGTTTTGCCGCCTTCATTGGTGTTCATGGCAACGTCAAAGACCTACTGCAAATGATGCAGTTGCACAAACAGCTTTATATTTTCTCCTCTGTTCAAGAAGTCTTGCGCAACCTTGAAGAAGTCGACGATACCGAAGACGCCAAAGTAAAAAAAGGTGATGATGATGACGAAGAAATAGACGCGCTTGCCGAACTTGATGAAGTTGTTCTTCCGAGCGAAGACGGTTTAGAATTAGGCGCAGGCGATTTAGATGTGCCCGAATTTCCTGACGAGAGCATCGCAGAATTTTCCGATGATGACGACAAACCGAAAAAGCGCGGCAAATCCAAGAGCACTCCGAAAGGCAAATCCTCCAAATCCTCAAAGACTGCCAAAAAATCTACCCCGAAAGCCAAAGCGAAGAAGAAATAACAGCCGCATGAAACTTCCCCTTCTTTTTCTCTCTATCGCCCTCACTGTTGAGATTTCGGCACAGCCGCGCAGTACGGTTTCGCTTGACGCTTCCAATGCGTGGCAAAACGCCAAAGCAATTTACGCCTCGCCCATTCACTACTCGCCTTCACAATGGCTCACAGTTGCGGGCGTTTTAAGCCTGACGGCATGTTCTCATGCGTTTGATGAGCCTGTGCGCACGTTTGCACGCGCCCACCAAACGCCAATGCTCAACACACTTTTTTCTGTCGGTGAATTTTATGGCAATCCACTTGGTGCAGGCGTGATTGGGGGCGGACTTTACTTAGGCGGACTTTCTGGCAGAAACGCCTCGATGCGCCTTACAGGCAGAGCCGTTTTGGAGTCCGTTCTTTATGCCTCACTTCTCACACAAGTGTTGAAAATGTCCATCGGGCGAAGTCGCCCCTACCAAAACAAAGGCGCACGCGATTTCAACGGACTTTCTTGGACGAATCGCCAATGGTCGTTTCCGTCAGGACACACCACGATTGCGTTTGCGACCTCTGCCTCGCTTTCCGCGCGTCTTAAAAATCCTTTTGCAACCGTCGGTCTCTTTGGGCTTGCCTTGCTCACAACCGGGCATCGCCTTTACGACGACCAGCATTGGCTTTCCGACACGGTGCTTGGTGCGGCAATCGGAACAAGCATCGGCTTAGCCGTTGGCAAGTTAATCAACAACGAAGAACATCATGGGGGAACTTTGCCTCCGCAAACAACTCAATCGATTTTCAGCGTGCAGTTTCCGCTTTAATCACTTCAAGCTTTAATCGCCTTCAAATAAACAGCGGCGCAAGCACGAGCGTAATCGTAGGAAGCAATTTGATACGCTCATTACACTTTCGTCTCTCTCTGTTTGTTTTGCAATGCGATAGAAATTGGTGATGAACCTTTTTCGCTTACTTTCAGAATTGAGAATCCAATCGTTTCGCCTTTCAGATTGACTTTTTCCATCACGGCATCGTTTTCGGTTTCCTTGAAATATCCTGCCTCCTTCTTGAACATGACTTCCAAGTAGTCGCTTCTTTATCAAACCAAACAATCACTTCTTTTTCCATAGCAATTCTCCTCTTTTGATTTTGTCCGTGAAATAAGCTGTCATGATGAAAAAGTCTACCTTCAAATTTTTGACTCTATCGGTTACCAAAAGTGCCACCGCTTAAATAAACAGCGGCGCAAGCACGAGCGTAATCGTGGAAAGCAATTTGATAAGCACGTGGAGCGACGGTCCTGCCGTGTCTTTGAACGGGTCGCCGACGGTATCGCCAACAACGGCGGCTTTATGCGCGTCCGACTTCTTGCGATGCACGACGCCTTTTTCGTCCCTGAAATTTCCTGACTCAATAAACTTTTTCGCGTTATCCCACGCGCCGCCTGTGTTGTTGAGAAAGAGTGCCATCAAAATGCCTGCAATTGTGCCGACCATCAACAAGCCAGCAACGACTTCTGAGCCTTTTGCACCCACGCTACCGTTGGCGGTGTAAATGGCTTTGAACAACACGCCCACTGCAACCGGCATCACCACCACGAGCGCGCCGGGCAAAATCATTTCGCGCAAGGCGGCAGAAGTTACAATATCGACGCACGCACGATAATCGGGCTTAAAGTCTTTGGTGAATTCAATCTCGCCATTTGCCGAGCGTTTGAGCGGTGCGAATTGACGACGCACTTCGCCGATAATCGACTGCGCCGCCGACCCGACCGCACGAATGGCAAACGAACTGAACAAGAAAACGAGCATCGCGCCGAGCATTCCGCCAATAAAGACTTCAGGCTTTGAAAGGTCGACCGATTCCAACGGCGAGCCATAGTTGCGCAATTCGTCGATATATGCGCTGAACAAGAGAAACGCGGCAAGCCCTGCTGAGCCGACAGCATAGCCTTTTGTGAGGGCTTTGGTGGTGTTGCCCATTGCGTCGAGTTTATCCGTTTTTTCGCGCACCGATTCGGGCTGTTCCGACATTTCCACAATTCCGCCTGCATTGTCCGTAATCGGTCCGAAATTATCCATCGCTAAAATGTATGCCGCCGTTCCGAGCATGCCGAGCGTTGCGACCGCCGTTCCGAACAAGCCTGCGTTCTGCAAGCCTGATGTTTGCCCTAAGTAGTAGGCGGTGATAATCGCGCCTGAAATGGTCAGAATCGGCAGTGCCGCACTTTCAAGTCCAACGGCAATTCCGCCAATGACATTCGTCGCCGGTCCTGTCAGCGACGCATTCGCGATGGATTTCACGGGACGATAGGCGTATTCGGTGTAGTATTGCGTGAGATAGACAAAAATCTGCGCCGTAATCAGCCCGACAATGCCGCACAAAAAGAAGTTGACCCAATAGTCGGCTAAAATCCACTTGCAAGCGATGAAGAATCCAGCGGCGGCAAGTGCCGTTGCGACATAATATCCGCGATTGAGCGCGTTCATTGGATTTTCGTTGCCGTCTGTTTTTACGACCAACACACCGACAAGCGAGGCAATCATTCCAAACGCATTCACGATGAGCGGAAAAAGAAGCACGCC
>CALGMC010000193.1 GCA_937959145.1 uncultured Chlorobiales bacterium | reverse complement strand
TCTCGCCACTGCTTATTGACGATGCAAAGCGTTGCGCCTTTTTCTAATGCAGATTTGACGAACTCATGCCCATCGTGCGTTTCGCCTTTGAGTGCGACGAAAATTTCTCCGCCCTGAACTGCGCGTGAATCGGTCGTAACCTTCACCTCGCCCATTGATGCAAGGGTTTCGGCTTCAAGACTTCCGACGCGCGTTAAATCGTCTTTGCTTAGTGTCATGAGTTTGTTGTCATGAGTTCGTTTCATCAAAAATGTTTCTTATGACGGCTCTATCGTCAAAGGGATACTTGACGCCTTGAATTTCTTGATAGGCTTCGTGCCCTTTGCCTGCTACGAGCAATACATCGCCGTGTCCGATAAGCGAAATGCCTTTTCTGATGGCGGCTTGGCGGTCGGCAATGCGGTAGTAGCGTTTTGCTTTCGTCATTCCTGCTTCGATTTCATCTAAAATTGTTTCGGGATTTTCCGAGCGCGGATTGTCGCTGGTTAAAATCACCACATCGCTTTCGCGTTCAGCAATTTCGCCCATCAAGGGACGTTTGCCTTTATCTCTATCGCCGCCGCACCCAAAGAGCGTAATGAGTTTCGCCTCGGACGATTTCACTTCTTTGATTGCGCGAATCACATTCAGCAATGCGTCAGGCGTGTGTGCGTAATCGACAATCGCGCATCGATGGTCTTTTGACCACACTTGTTCCATTCTTCCTGCCACGCCTTCACAGCGCGAAATGCCGCGCATAATTTCTTCGTGCGAAAATTTCATCGCCACGCCCGCTGAATACGCCGCAAGCACATTGTAGAGATTGAACTTTCCGATGTGTTTAATCGTCTGCAAATGCTGACTGCCATTGGCGAAAATCGTTGCCGATGTGCCGAAGAGTTGAAAACTGTGAGCGGTTGCGCGCACATCAGCCGTCGTTTCTTCGATGGCGTATCTCATCACCTTTGCCCTCGTATCTGCCACAATTTTTTGACCGTAAAGGTCGTCTTGATTTGTAATCGCAATGGCTTTTTCATCGAGCGAATCGAAGAGGATTTTCTTGGCTCGGAAATAGTTTTCCATTGTGCCGTGAAAATCCAAATGGTCTCGTGTGAGATTCGTGAAGACGGCAATGTCGTAACGAACTCCGTGAACGCGGCGCAATTCGAGCGCGTGTGAAGAAACTTCCATCACGCAAGCCTTGCATCCGGCTTTTACCATTTTGTCAAAGAACGAGTGCAGCTCGACTGCTTCGGGTGTTGTTCTTTCAGCGTCAAGCGTTTCGTCTCCAATTTTGTAAGCAATCGTTCCGATGAGTCCCGCCTTAACGCCTGCATTGTTCAAGATGCTGTGAATGAGCGTCGTGGTTGTCGTTTTGCCGTTTGTTCCTGTTACGCCAATCATCACGAGTTTTTCGCTCGCGTCGTTGTAGAATCGTTTTGCGAGCAAGGCAAGCGCGATTCGAGAATTTTCGACGCGGATATAAGCCGTTTCGGAATCCATCGTCTTCGGAAACTCTTCACAGACAACCGCGACTGCACCTGCTTCGACTGCTTTTTCAATGAACTGATGTCCGTCGGTTTTGAGCCCGCGAATCGCAACGAAGAGTGCGCCACTTTTCACCTTGCGCGAATCGTATTCAACTGCGCTGACTTCTTCGCGCTCCTTGATTTCACCTCTGATTTCCAGAGCCGAAATTGCGCCCAGCAGTCTGTTTAGATTTTCCATGTTGCGATTCCGCTTGCGTTCCAACTCAAATCGGAACGCTTATTTTTAGTTGCTCATTGTCAAAATGAACGGTGCGTCTTGCTTCACTTCGCTTCCTGCTTTCAGCGATTGCGCCAATACTTTTGAGCCGTTTCCTTGAACTTGCACATTCAAGCCGAGTTGTTCAGCCACGTGAATCGCTCTATCTGCACGAAGCCCGACAAGCGACGGCACTTTGGATTCTTCAGCCATTATCAGTGGAACTTTCGTCCAAACATTTACGCGCGACTCTGGCAGAATGCCTTGCGCAACCACAACACCTTTTCCATCATTTTCTTTTTTGAAGTCAAGTTGATGCACGCGCAAAAGTTCTTTGGCTTCTTCGGCTGATAAGCCGCAGACATTCGGCACGGCAACGGTTTTTGTTGTATCTAAAAAGTTCTTCACCGCTGATTCTTTGTGCGTTGCGAATTGCAAAATTTCGTCGCGCATTTCAGGCTCCAAGACGCTCAAAATTTTGCTGTTGATTTTTGCGAACACAGGCGCGGCTGTCATTGAGCCGTAGTAGCCTTTCGTTGGGTTAATCATCATCACGAGCGTGGCAATCACAGGCTTTTGAGCGGGATAAAATCCAACAAACGACGACACGTAATTTCCACTCCGATAACTGCCGTTGGTGAGAAGTTGCGCCGTGCCGGTTTTGCCTGCGACGCTAATGCCCTCGATGCGTGCCGTCATGCCCGTTCCACTGTCGACAACGGTTTTGAAAATTTCGCGTGCGATTTCAGCGGTTTCTTTTTTCATCACGCGCTTAACGGCTTCTGCTTTGTTGTAGTAAAGCACCTCGCCATTTGCGCTCACAATTCGCTGCACGACAAACGGCTTCATGCGCATGCCGTTATTAGCAAGTGCCGCGTAGGCACAGAGCATTTGAATTGGCGTTACCAAGACTTCATACCCATGTGCCATCCAAGGCAGTGAGATGCTCGACCATTGCGATATGGGTTTGAGCAATCCTGACACTTCGCCAATCAGCCCGACGCCTGTTTTTTCTCCGAAGCCGAAGGCTTTGGCGTAGTCGTAAAATTTTTCTTTGCCGATTTCTAATCCGACTTTCGCCGCCACAATGTTGCTCGAGTGCGCAACTGCTTTTCGGAATGTGGTTGTGCCAAGGGCTTCGTGGTCGGTAATGGTTCGGTCTTTAATTTTCCACTTGCCTGCGAGTGTGCCGTCGACTTTGTCGTCAGGCTTGATGATTCCCATATCGAGAGCCGCTGTCGCCATGACGAGTTTGAAAGTCGAGCCCGGTTCAAACACATCGGTTACAGCGCGATTTTTCGCGGCTTCGAGGGTATAGGTCGATTTTTTATTTGCATCGAATTCAGGCGCATTTGCCATTGCGAGAATTTCGCCTGTCTGCACGTCCATCACGATAGCAATGCCTGCACTTGCGCCAACATTTTCAAGCCCTTTACTCAGCTCATCTTCCACGATGGCTTGCACATCGGTATCAATCGTTAGTTCTACACTTGCGCCATTGATTGCCTCTTCTTGTTTCGCACCGATGGCGGGGAAGGCGTATCCTGTCGCCGTGCGTTGCATCATCATGTATCCGTCTTTTCCTGCAAGCAGAGAGTCAAATTGCTTTTCAAGCCCGCTAATTCCTCGGTTATCGCTGTCTATAAATCCAATCACTTGCTCGGCAAGATTTTCATAACGCCGGCTTACTTCTTTTATCTCGATGACGCCCGCAAAATGCTTCTCGCTAATTTGCTTCGCGATTGAAGGTGGCACATGTCGCTCGAGCCATACAAAGCGCGACTTTTCTTTGAGTTTGGCGAGATAGTAAGATTTCGGTTTGTCAAAGAGCATTGAGAACATTTGTGCAACAGCGTCGGCATTGGCGACGACTTTCGGGTCGGCGGCAAATGAGCGAACCGAAAGGCTCGTGGCAAGTTGCCGCCCATTTCGGTCGAGAATTTGTCCGCGCATGGCTTTAAGCGGCACTTGATATTCATATTGTCGCTTTGCTCGCTTTTGATACTCGTGCGCATCGACGATTTGCACCATCACGAGTTTGCCAATAATTGCAACCGCAAACAGGAGTAAGCCGCCAAGCACAACACCAAAGCGAATGGTCTCTTCTCGCTTTCGCGCCTCTTGCGCTTCTTGCTTTTTATGTTCGCGAAATTCTTGCATCACGGTTATTTGCTTTTCAATTCTATCGGCGGCACGGTTGAAATTCTCAGACCTAACTTTTCAAAGGCTTCGCGCCCCACTCGCTCGCTCCGCTCTAAACTTTTCAGTTCGCTTTCTATTTCCACATTCAGACTTTTGGCTTCATCGATTTTCTGACGCAAGGCTTCGGTTTCCCCCGCCAAGCGATTGATAGAAATCACGTTGTAGATGTACACCCCCAGAAGCAAGGTCGCGCCTGCAATCACAATGAAGGTGCGCGTGTTCAAAATGGATTCAATTTTCTCGTGCGCTTCATCTCGCAGTTTTTTCTTCGGCTTTTCAATCGGCGTTCCCGCATTCGCATCGGTTGGCGGTTGAATTGGCTCGACAAATGCGGCACTTGGAATTGCTTTTGTTGTCGTTTTTTCTACCACGCCGACACCGTAATCGGCTTTGCTGATATGTTCATCAAAAATTCGTGCGTTCATTTTTACCTCTCTGTTACAGTTTTTCTGCGACTCTCAACTTTGCGCTTCGCGCTCTTGAATTTTCTTCGATTTCTTTCTGGCTTGGCTGAATTGGCTTTTTGGTAAGGAGTTTGATTGTTCGGCTTCGCAATGGCACTTTAAGCGGAACGCCCTTCAAGCCTTTGTCAAACCCCCAGTCATCTTCGGAGTGCTCACGAAAAAAATCTTTCACGATTCGGTCTTCGAGCGAGTGGTAACTGATTACCGCAATTCGCCCGCCTGCTTTCAGTAACCTGACGGAGTGCTCGAGTGCTTTTTTCAGTTCGCCGAGTTCGTCATTGACTTCAATGCGAATGGCTTGAAAGACTCGCGCCAACGCTTTGACCTGTTCGTGATGTGGCACACATGTTTTTACAATGCTTGCCAATTCTTCTGTCGTCTCAATCGGCTTTGTGGTGCGTCGCTCTGCTATGCGCTTTGCGATAAGACGCGATTTTTTTTCCTCACCATATTTCCAAAGAACCGTTGCCAAATCGGCTTCGCTGTAATTATTGACGACTTGATATGCCGAAAGTGTTTGTGCTTGATTCATTCGCATATCGAGCGTTGCTGATTTTTGAAAACTGAACCCTCGTGCGCCTTCGTCAATTTGGTGCGATGAAATTCCCAAGTCGAGCAGAATGCCTGTTACTTCCTTCTCCTTTGCGTGTTCTGTCAATTCTGAAAACTTTGCCCTAACGGCGCGAAAGTTTTTGTATTTCTTGAGCCTTTGGCTTGCCGCCTCAATCGCGTCGCTGTCTCGATCGATTCCGGTGACGAGCGAACCTTCAAGCCAATTTTTTTTCTCGAGCGTCTCTAAAATTTTTTCACTATGTCCGCCCCCGCCAAGTGTGCCGTCGATGTATGTGCCTTTTCCTGTTACCAAATACTCAATCGTTTCGTCGAGCAAAACGGGCTGGTGATACATCTTATCCGATAAATCGTTCAGAGAGCGTTTCCAAACTTTCAGGCGGCGCGTTCAAGAGTTCATTGAGTTTATCTGGATTCCAAACCTCGATTTTGTTTCCACCGCCGATAATCGTTACCTCGTTCTTAATCCCACAGGCTTCTAAAAATTTTTTCGGAAGCAACACTCGACCTTGTTTATCCAACTCCGTTTCGCTGATGTTGGCGTTGTAATATGTCTTGAGCTTCTTCTCGCTCAGGTTGAACTCCGAGAGCGCATCGATTTTCTTTTGCACTTCCACCCACTCACTTTCTTCATAAAGCTCAATCGACTGCTGAAGCGTCTTGAATACCACCCACACCGCGCCCGGATTTTGGTTTGCCATTTTCTTTCGGAATGAAGCAGGAATCATCAGCCGACCTTTGTCGTCGATGCTGTAATTCTCCGTTCCGCGAAAGTTTGGCATGGCTCTGATTTTAGTTTTCTAAATTTTACCACTTTCTACCACTTCGCGAATTTAACGAAAAAAGAACCCGATTTTCAAACGAAATAGCAAGATTTTTTCGACTTTTACGCCAAATTTTCAATAGATTCAAAAATTGCTCAAATCAGCCTATTTTTGACCACTTTGTTTTAGATATAAACATTTGTTCAGTATCTAATTTTCGCTGAACTAAACATTTGTTCAGTATCGCTTTTTTACGGAGATTAGCGGAATTTTTCAGGGAAAGGGAGGAGGTCGGCTATGCCCGAACAAAGTTCATTGACGGAATCGCAGAACAAAATTTTCAACTTTATTACGCGCTATGTTGCCGAGCACAAGCGACCGCCATCAGTGCGCGAAATTCAAAAGCAGATGAAATACAAATCCACGAATGCGGTTGCAGAGGTTTTAGACGCACTCGAGAAGAAGGGATACATCGCTCGACGGAGCGGCGCACGAAGCATTGAAATTCTTCAGCAAGACGACTTAATGAACTTCGGATTCGGAAGCCCTGCACTCGACAAAGTTGCCCCTGTTCCGCTCATGAGCGTCGATTGGTTTGCCAAGGGCGAGAAGATGAAGCCGATTTCTAACATCTACCTCGATAAAACACTCACACGCAACCAAGAATGCCTACTGCTGCGCGTCGATGACGACGGCATGGAAAAATCGGGTATTCTCAAGCGCGACATGGTTCTCGTCGAGAAACGCGAACCCAGTGCATCAGATAAAGACGTGCTTGTTGCGGCGATTTGTGAAGATGGTGCGATTGTTCGCTCTTACCGTTTCATCAACGAGCGCGTTCACCTTGTTGCCTCCTCTCGCTCTTACAGCGAGCGCGTCATCAATCCAAACGAAAAATTTCCCGAAGCCCTTGTGGTTGGAGTGGTGCTTTCGCTCTTTCGCAATATCTTGCGTTGAACTTTTTTGCCTTACGCATGCACGCTTTCCGCATACTTTTCTTCGCGCTCTTTTCTATGCTTCTGCTTCTTAGTCGGTGTGCGATTGATATTCCGCCGACTGGCGGTCCTGAAGACAAAACGCCGCCGCGCGTTGTCGCCGTCTTTCCCGATTCAGGTGCACTGCGCGTTCAAACCAATAAACTTCGCGTGCGCTTCGATAAATATATCGTTACACAATCGCTCCGAAACGCGCTCTTCTTCTCGCCACGCATTGACGATTACGAAGTCGAATCCGACGGCAAAGAAGCCGAAATCATTCTCTACGAACCGCTCAAGCCTAACCGCACCTACGCCTGCACCATCACCAAAGCCTTAACCGACACACGCGGCAATAGCCTTGCTCAATCCTTCACCTTTGCCTTTTCAACAGGTTCAACGATTGATTCAGGCATGATTTCAGGTGTGGTTTATTCTGCTGAGAACCGCTTTATCAAAGGCGCAACCGTTTTCGCTTATTTCATTCCCGAAGGCGATACGCTTTTTGCCGATACGCTCAACCCCTCGCACACACAGCCCGACTACATCGCCCAAACCAATGAAAACGGACAATTCCAACTTTCATTTCTCAAAAACGGCTCTTATCGACTTTTCGCCATCGTCGATAAAAATCAAAACCTGCTCTTTGATTCAGGTGAGCCATTCGCCATTCCGTTTGATTCTGTTTATACAGGCAGAACGAATGTTCGCTTGCGACTAACCGAACGCGACACCACACGCATTGAACTTCAATCTGCCAACAGTTACACTTCGCATCGCATTGCACTTCGCTTCGACCGCAATCTCGTCTCCGATTCACTCACCATTGAGAACTTCTCAGTGATTGACTCGACTACCCGAAGTCCTTTACGCCTCTACGACTTTTACACCAACCTTGAAGGCAATCGCGAACTGATTTATCTCGTCTGTGATTCGCTCATCAAAGAGCGCGTTTATGGCGTTCAAGTCTTCCATGTTCAAGATGCGTTTGGCAATCGCGCTGATACACTTGTTACTTCACTTGTTGGAATTAGCGAACCCGATACCGCCCGTGCAACGATTCAACTGACTTTTGCCGACAGCGCAAAAGGGATTTTAGAACGCGACCCGCCCTCGCCACGCGGCAGACGCTTGCTTGTTGAGTTTTCTTTGCCGATTGACCGCTCTTCACTTTCAAACGCTTTTCGTTTGTTCAAAGGCAACGACACGCTTGAACTCGATTTTCTCTTCCGTGATGGACGCCGCGTAGAACTCAAACCGCGTTCTGAATTTGAACTCGGCGCATGGTATCGGATAGACATCAACCACCGCAACATTTTGGACGCACGCGGACGCAAGACGCTCGACACGCTCATTCAACTTCACTTTCAAATTGCGGGCAAAGATTTGTTTGGCGAGCTCGAAGGCGAACTGCTCATCGATTCCATGTTTCAATCCTCAAAACAATTTGCTTTACGGCTCGAGCTTATTGGCGAGAAAAAATTCTATCCGCAAGTTGTTCTCACTCCAACGCCACAGCGCATTGCGAAATTCAAGTTCTCGAATTTGCCCGAAGGCAAGTATTTTCTCTCATCGTTCATTCCAAGCGATTCGGTGGAAGTTTCACCGTTTCGCGAGTGGGACGGCGGAAGCCTTAAACCGTTTCGCCCGTCAGAGCCTTTTTTCATTAGCCTCGACAGCCTTCGCGTCCGAAAGCGATGGACAACCGACGGCATTCAATTTCGCATTGAATAACGCATGAAACTTCTTGTTGGATTTTTGCTCCTGCTACACCTCTCGGACGAGCCAAAGTGGACTTCGCCCGACTCACCGCGCTTGCTCAACGATGGATTAGAAGCCCTCTTTAACTACGATTTGAAAACTGCACTTTCACTTTTCGATTCGCTCATCGTGCTTGAACCGCATCGCCCCGAAGGCTACGCGCTCAAAAGCACTTGTGCGTTTTGGAAATTTGTGCTCTCTGAAAAAGCCGCCGATTATGACGCGCTTGTTCAATACTCCGACCGCGCACACGCACGCATTGAAGCCTATCTCGAATCACACAAAACAGATAAACGTAGCAAAGCCCTTGCAACTTACTTTCTTGCTGAACATCATCTTCAACTTGGTGCGGCAAATGCACGACGGCAAAACTTTGCTATCGCCGCCATTCACTTTCATAAAGCCAAAGGACTTTACAAAGACGCGCTCGCCTTTGACCCAACTTTCTACGATGCCGCCAAAGGCGTTGGCTTCATTGAGTTTTTCAGTTCGCTGATTCCTGATTCCTACAAATGGTTAGCGTCGGTTTTCGGCTACGAAGGCACACGCGAAGAAGGATTGAGAAAACTTGCCCTTGCGCGTCAACACGGCATTTACACCCGTCTCGAGTCTGCGTTCTATCTCGCAATGCTCAATTATCTTTTTTACAATCGCTACCGTGAAGCCGAAACAGAATTGCTTTCGCTTTCAAAAGATTATCCCAAAAGTGTTGCGCTGAACTATGCGCTCGGCTCGTTTTATTTCAAACTCAAAAACATTGCGCTTTCAGAACGCTATCTCAAAAAAGCCATTGACGATGGCGGAAGCGACAACGAATTTTCAGCCTACGCGCTCTTTCGCCTCGCTGAATTGCAATTCCGCTTGAACCAATTTGCTGACGCCAAACAGAGTTACTTGCGATACCTCTCGATGCTCGATTTGGACTTATATCACGCGCAAACCTACTACAAATTAGGCTTGTGTTCCGAACTGCTTGGCAATCGTCAAGAAGCCCTCACTTACTACAAGCAAGCCGTTTCAAATACCGACAATCCTGACGAACTCTATGCGCGTCGCAAGGCGAAAGAGTTTTCCGTGCGTCCGCTCTCAAAAGCCGAAATCAACTTGCTTCTTGCTCGCAATCATTTCGATGCGGGCAAACACGATAGCGCGCTTGCGATTTTGCTTCCACTTCTCCAACAAGAAGTTTCACTAAACAATGATGAACGCGCTGAACTTTATTATCGCCTTGCGCGCGTCTATGATGAAACGGGAAAACACGACGATGCAATTCGCTTTTATCAAAAGTGCTACGGCGTGAAAGTTGAGCGCGAACGCTACCTTGCGCCGCAAAGCCGTTTGCATTTAGGTCGCCTCTACGCACGCAAAGGTGAGATTGCCAAAGCCAAAGATGAACTCGAGAAAGCCTCGCGCTACATTAGTTTTGACTTTGAGAAAGAATTGCGCCGCGAAGTCAAACTCGAGCTGGCTAAACTCGAGCCGTAAGGTTTGCACAAGCGTTAAGCATCGTTTTATCTTCTCTCAACTCAAACTTTGCTAACGATGCTCAAACACCTCACTGCGTTGCTTTTGTGTCTATCTTGCTTTTCGATTATCTCCCTCGCTCAATCGCGCGACACGCTTGTGATTTTGAACGAAGTGATGTTCAATCCTCCTACGTCGCTTGGCGCAAACGCCGAGTATATCGAGATTTTCAATACAAGCTTTTCTGACTCGGTTCAGTTAAACGGTTGGCGATTCGGCGACCTTAATCGGCAGGATACGATTCAATTTCCAACAGGTGCGATTTGGCTTCGTCCGCGTCAGTATGCTGTCATTGCAGGACGGAACGGCTTCGATAGCCTTTATCGCTACAATGTTCCGCCTGATGCGCTTCAACTGCGCTTGCCGGTGAGCAGTGTTGGCAATGGACTTGGCAATTCAGGCGACGCTGTGATTCTTCGCAACCCACAAGGCGACACGATTCAGATTTATCGCTACGGCAATGCCAATACGCCCACAACGCCGATTCCGCCACAAGGCACATCGCTCGAAAAACGCATTCCGAGTCGTGATAACACGCAAGAAAATTGGGGATTCGGCATTCCTTTCGGCACAGCAGGACGGCAAAATAGCCTCACACCTGTCGACCGTGATTTGAGCATTTCTGCACCTCCAAGCATTTCGGGACGGCTCGGTCAAAGTATCTCACTTGCCTATACCGTGCGCAATCGAGGCTTATTGCCGTTTGGCATTGGCACAGAAATCAAATTGTTTGAATCGCAGAATCTCATCACGCCGATTCAAACGGCTTCGCTTACACAGAACCTTTCGCCAAACGATTCGCTCCAACAAGTTTTTTCACTTACACTTCAATTTCCTGCACCACAAGGCTACACGCTTGTTTTGGACAACGCCCAAGACGAAAATCGATTCAACGACACGGCGCGCGTCGCTCTGCAACTGCTCGCAAACACTGACCTCGACACCAACATCATTTTCAGCGAAGTGATGTATGACCCGCCCGTTGGCGCAAATTCTACCGCTGATGAATTTGTCGAAGTCTTCAACACCAGTTTTTCGGATTCCATCAACCTTGCAGGTTGGCGATTTGATAACACCACACTTTCCGATACAGGCGGCGGACAAACGATTCTTGCGCCGCGTTCCTTTGCCGTGATTTTCGGACCGAGTTATTTCACCGCAGGGCAATTTTATCGCAATCAAATTCCACAAGGCGCGCTTGTGCTTCGCGCCAGCGGCAGTTTGAGTTTCTCGAACAGCGGCGACGAAATTTTGCTTCGCAATCCTGATAACGACACGATTGGGCTTGTCCGCTACATCGGCGATGCCTCACAGAAAGGCTTTTCGCTTGAAAAAATTTTGCTCACGCGCAACGATTCCTCCAACAACTATGCTTACAGTTCGCGCCAAGGCGGAACGCCTGCACGCCCCAACACCGCCACGCCCAAAGCCCGCGACCTTGAACTGCTCACGGTTTCAACGCTCACAGGCGAAAGCGGCGCAACAGTTCAAATTCCTTTCACGATTCGTAATCGTGGCACGTTGCCTTTCGGACAAGGCGCAACACTTTCGCTTGTCGAAAACGACCTCACCGTTCAAACTTTCAGTGTTTCTCAAACACTTCTTCCCCAACAAGTAATTTCACAAGCATTTTCTTACACGATTCCCGCCTCCTTGCCCGAACGGCTTGCACTTCGCCTCGAAATTGCTGACGATGAAGACACTTTGAACAACTTTCAGGTCATTCAAATCCGATTGCTTTCCACAACTGACGCCAACATCATTTTCAGCGAGTTGATGATTGACCCGCCCGACGGCATTGATTCCGACTTCAACGAATTTATCGAGCTCTACAACGCCAACGCCGATAGTGCCGTCAATTTGAGCGGTTGGCGCATCAACACGCGCACACTTTCCGATACAGGAAGCGGCAATGCGATTCTTCCGCCACAGCAATATGCGGTCATTTTTCCGCGCAATTATTTTTTGGACTCGACGCGCTACTACGACCGACGCATTCCACAAAGCGCACTTGTGCTTCAAGCCAGTGGCAGTTTAGGCTTGACGAACACAGGCACAATTGTTGCACTTTTGAACTCAAACGGCGATACTGTTTCTGTGGTGCGCTATTCAGGAAGCGATGTTCGAAATGAGTTTTCCCTCGAGAAAAGAACGCTCACGCGCGACGACCGAATGACCAACTATGCGACGAGTTTTTTCGTCGGTGGCTCGCCCGGTGCTATCAACACGCTTTCGCGTGCTAAGCAAACCGAATGGAATGAAATTGTTGTGAATGAAATTCTTTACCAGCCGATTCAAAGCGCGACTGACTTTCGCCCCGACCAGCCCGATTGGATTGAACTTTACAACCGCTCCAACAAGCCAATTGACGTTGCAGGTTGGACGCTCTCAAATGCGCCAAATGAGCGCGGCGAATTTGAAACTTACTTTTTCGCCACCAACGCCGACGTGGATTACCTCTTGCAACCGGGCGAATACGCCGTCATTTCGCCTGACCGCGCCAAGACAAAAGATTCCACTCGCCTTGTGATTTATTACCGTAACCTTCCGCCGAATGCGAAACTCTTTTTTGTTACAACGCGCTCGACTTTCTCGAACAGCACGTCAGGCGGATTGATTTGGCTTCGCGATAACACAGGCAACACAGTTGATTCCGTGCGCTATTCGCCGCGTTGGCACAGTCCGTTTTTATCCTCAACGCGCGGCATTACGCTTGAGCGCATCAATCCGAATTTTCCAAGCAACGACGCGCGCAGTTGGACGAGTTCAACGAACCGCGAGTTTGGTGGCACGCCTGCGCTTCGCAACAGTGCCTTTGCGCAATCGTTCGTTGATGAAAATGTGTCGGGGTTAGAGGTGCGACCGAATCCCTTTTCACCTGATGGCGACGGACGCGAGGATAACTGCGTCATTGCTTATTCGCTCAAAGGCAATGTGAATCGAATTCGCATTCGCATTTTTGATGTGAAAGGCAGATTGGTGAGAACGCTTGTCAATAGTGAGCCTTCGGGCAGTTCAGGCGAAGTGGTATGGGACGGCTTCGGCGAGAATCGCGAGAAACTTCGAATCGGCATTTACATCATTCTGCTTGAATCGCTCAACGCAAATAGTGCCACGATTGAAACGCTGAAAAAGACCGTCGTTTTAGCGCGACCGCTGTGAGATGACTTCTTCAATGACGGCGAGCGTTTCGCGCACACACTTTTCCCATGAAAACGACGCCACACGAGTTCTTCCTGCTTCAATCAATTTTTGTTTGAGCGTTGAGTCGGTCAAGACGCGATGCAAGGCGTCGGTCATTTCGTCGACATTGAGCGGGTTTATCATCACGGCGCACTTGCCGTTCTCGGTCATTTCAGGGAAGGAGTGCACATTGGCACAAACAACAGGCACGCCTGCCGCCCACGCTTCAAAGAGTGGATTACCGAAACTTTCATAACTGCTTGGATAGGCGAATACTTCGGCATACTTGTAGAGATATTTGAGTTCTTGATGAGGCACAAGTCCTGCAAAAATTACGCGCTCTTTCAAGCCGTTTTGCTCAACGAGTTGATGCAATCTTGCTTCGTATTTTTCGAACATATTGATGCCCTTGCCTGCGATGACGAGTTGAAGGTCGTGCCCGCGCTCCAACAAGTTTTTTAACGCGAGAATCAATTTGTCTTGATTTTTATACTCCCACAGTGCGGAAGCGTAGAGCAAAAACTTTTTCGTGATACCAAATTTTTTGAAGACTGCGTCGCGCTCTGAGTCCACATAATTTTTTTGAAAGAGTTCGGTATCGACGCCATGATTGACGACACGAATTTTACTCTCGCGAATTCTCACAAAGTTTACCACATCGTTTTTGATGTCTTGCGACGGCGTAATGATGGCTCTTGCCATTTTTGC
>CALGMC010000192.1 GCA_937959145.1 uncultured Chlorobiales bacterium | reverse complement strand
GATAAAATCGGGATTCGCCGCTTCGGCAATTAACGCCGCCTCGACCATTGCCTCAATCTCGTTGCCGAAAATCTGAATCGCGACTGGTCGCTCATCGTCGAAGATTTTGAGTTTGCGACATGAACGCGCCGCACCACGCCTCAAGCCTTCCGAACTGATGAACTCGGTATAAACGATGTCTGCACCGAATCGCTTGCACAGTCGGCGAAACGACGGGTCGGTAACATCTTCCATCGGCGCAAGCACAATGGGTTTATGTATCTCAATCGCTCCGATTTTCATGGCTGAAAAAATTAGAGTGCGAAGTTACGAAATTTTTTGTTCAGCAGGCGAAGAAACAACATCATCATCTCTTGCTGAATTATCTTTGGATAATTAGACGTATTCACATCGCTCGTGTTATTTTGAGTTTTCGCAAATCGCGTTTTCTAAAAAGTAAACTGTTTAAGCGTTCTAAGTAGCCAACATCATGACCACGACCGCACCGCAAACTGCCAACGGCATTTTCATCAAAGGTGCGAAAACGCACAACCTCAAAAACATCGATGTCTTTATTCCGCGCCGCAAACTCGTCGTGATTACAGGCGTTTCAGGCTCGGGCAAATCGAGCCTTGCCTTCGATACGCTCTATGCCGAAGGGCATCGGCGGTATGTGGAATCCATGTCGGCTTACATTCGCCAATTTTTAGAGCGTCTGCCAAAGCCTGATGTGGAGTATGTTTCGGGCATTGCGCCTGCGATTGCGATTGAACAAAAGACCATTTCCAAAAATCCGCGCTCGACCGTTGGCACAGTTACGGAGATTTACGATTACCTCCGATTGCTCTTTGCACGCATCGGAAAAACCTACGCGCCTGACACGGGCGAAATGGTCTTGAAACATTCGCCTGAAGATGTGGTCTATCAAGTGCGCTTGCTCGACGAAGGCTCAAAACTTTACATCGGCTTCCCTATGCCGCACCACACTGACGAAAAGTCCAAAGAGCGCACGCTCAAAGAAGAACTGCAAACGCTCAAACAAAAAGGATTTTTCCGCATTGCACATGGCGAAACATTGATGGATTTGAACGAGCCCGACGCGGAAAAAAAACTTTTGGCTCTCTCTAAAAAAGAACAAGCCAAATTGATGGTGCTGGTCGATCGAATTGCACTTCGGCACGACGACGAGACGATGCAACGCATTTCCGAAGCGGCAGAGGTGGCATTTGCAGAGTCAAATGGTTACGCCATCGTGCGCGTTTTGGGCGGACGGGAATTTCAATTCAGCGATAAGTTTGAACTGAACGGCGTGGAGTATGAAGAGCCATCGCCGCAGATGTTCGCCTTTAATTCGCCTGCAGGTGCGTGTCCTGTCTGTCAAGGATTTGGGCGTGTAACAGGCATCGATGAAAATGCGGTTGTGCCGAATCGCGCGCTTTCCATCAGAGACGGCGCGATTGTGTGCTGGAACAGCGATAAGCACTCCAAACACTTGCGCGATTTAATTCGCATTGCGTCGAAGTATAACATTCCGCTCGATGTGCCTTATAGCAAACTGCCTGCTACGGCGCGCAAACTCTTGTGGGACGGCGTTCCAAAAGATGGCTTTATCGGCATTACAGGCTTCTTCAAAGAAGTTGAGCGCGAAGGGCAATACAAAATGCACTATCGAATTTTGCTCGCGAAGTATCGCGGATACAGCGTTTGTCCTGAATGCAATGGCTCGCGCCTGAAAAAAGCCGCAATGAATGTAAAAGTCGCAGGCAAGACCATTCACGACATTGTGCAAATGACCATCGGCGACGCAAACGAATTTTTCAAGTCGATGGAAATTTCGCGCTTCGACCGCGAAGTGGCTTCAACCATTTTGGCAGAATTGGAAAAACGGCTCGGATACCTTGTCGAAGTTGGGCTCGATTACCTCACGCTCGATCGAAACGCAACCACGCTATCAGGTGGCGAGTCGCAACGCATCAACCTTGCAACCTCGCTTGGCTCTTCGCTGATGGGCTCGATTTACATTTTAGATGAACCCTCCATCGGCTTGCATCAACGCGATTCGGCGCGGCTGATTCAAATTCTCAAAAAACTGCGCGACATCGGAAACACTGTCATCGTCGTTGAGCATGACCGCGAAATCATAGAAGCCGCCGATGTGATTATCGACATGGGATTAGGCGCAGGCAAAAACGGCGGCGAAATTATTTTTCAAGGCTCTCCAACAGAAATTCTAACTCACACAACTTCGCTCACGGGCAAGTATTTGCGCAACCTCAATGCTATTGCGCTTCCGCAAAAGCGGCGCAAGGTCAATCTCAACAACGCGATTGAAGTTATCGGTGCGTTGGAAAACAATCTCAAAAACATTGATGTAAAATTTCCGCTCGGCGTGCTCACGTGCGTAACAGGCGTGAGTGGAAGTGGCAAGTCGACGCTCGTCAATGATATTCTTTATCTCGGCATCTTGAAGCAGAAGGTCGGCACATCGGAAAAGGTCGGCACGCATCGCGCGATGAAAGGCATTGAGAAAATTGAAAAAATCGAACTCGTCGATCAATCGCCCATCGGCAGAACAAGCCGAAGCAACCCAGCAACCTATCTCAAAATTTTTGACGACATTCGCGCACTCTTTGCTCAAACCCAAGTTGCCAAACTCAAAGGCTGGGACGCAGGCTACTTTTCGTTCAACATTCCGGGCGGACGGTGCGAAACTTGCACGGGCGAAGGCGTTGTAACCGTCGAAATGCAGTTCCTTGCCGATATTCAAATGCCATGCGAAGATTGCAACGGCAGACGCTACAAACCCGCTACGCTTGAAGCCACCTACAACGGCAAATCCATCGCCGACGTGCTTGAAATGACCATCGACGAAGCCTTAGAGTTTTTCAAAGACCAAAAAAACATCACGAAAAAAATGAAAGTCCTCACCGAAGTCGGGCTTGGCTATTTGCAACTCGGACAATCGGGAAGCACGCTTTCAGGTGGCGAGGCACAGCGGCTCAAACTTGCCTATCACATTTCAAACAACGACACGCAAAATTCGCTCTTCATTTTTGACGAACCCACAACAGGACTTCACTTCGACGACATTCAAAAACTTATCAAGTGTTTCAATCGGCTCATTGAAAATGGCAATACGCTCGTTGTGATTGAGCATAACCTCGATGTCATCAAGCAGGCAGATTGGATTATCGATTTAGGACCAGAAGCGGGCGAGCGCGGCGGGGAAGTTGTTGCTGTTGGCACGCCTGAAGAGGTTGCCAAAAACAAACACTCGCTCACGGCGAAGTATCTGCGCGAGTATTTGAATGCGCGATGTTGAATTGAAAAGTAGGCGTGAAAGAGGATACACATCGAGCGGATTTGACAGATGAGATGCAAAACCCGTTGAATCCGTTTCGGTTGAAACCGTTTCGTCAGTGTTCCGATTCAAGAGTGCGCAGATGTGTTTCAGCGTTGCTCGCGAATAAGTGTGCTTAACTTCTTGATAACTTCATTGAACGTTTCGGTGGGTAACTTACACATGAACTTCGCTTTCCTTGCTTTCCAATCAAGGCTTTTCACTTGGTCAGATAAAATTGCGCCTTCCACTTTCAGTTTTTCGGGTATCAAAACTTCAAACGGATATCCTTTGACCTGACTTGTGATAGGGCAGAGTAAGGCTAATCCTACTTTGGCGTTGTATGCCTTCGGGGAGAGAACCAATGCTGGTCTATGACCTGCCTGTTCGTGTCCTGCTTGTGGATTGAACATAATCCAAATGATGTCGCCGCTATCAGGAATATATGCCATGTCAGATTTCGTTGCCTATCGAGAGCCCAGTGTCAACTTCGGTATGAAGGTTATCTTTTGTAATGCCTGCGAGCAGTTCGTCAAGCGTCCAACTTGGAGCAGAAACAGGTGTAACCACAATTTTACCTTTGACGAGGCGGATTTCAACCAGAGAATCATGCGCGAGTTGTGCGTCTTCGGCAAAAGTTTTCGGTATTCGCAGGGCGAGACTATTGCCCCATTTCTGAACCTTTGTAAGCATAAATGATTCTGTTTTGTTTCTACAAAGAAGATACTCTTTTTTGATGACTTCTACACGATTGAAAGTGCAATGTTTAACACGACGAGAAAACAAAAAGGGCGCGATGTGTGCGCCCCTTTTCATTTCCGCTCTGAATGCTTAGGCAATCGTGATGTTTTTGTCGAGATAGACATCTTGAATCGCATTGAGAATCGCGACCCCATCTTTCATTGGCTTTTGGAAGGCTTTGCGTCCTGAAATCAAGCCTGTGCCGCCTGCACGCTTGTTAATGACGGCGGTTTTAACGGCATCAAACAAATCGTTTTCGCCTGACGCGCCGCCCGAGTTGATTAAGCCTGCTCTGCCCATGTAGCAGTTCAGCACTTGGTAGCGGCAGAGGTCGATGGGGTGGTCGGTAACGAGGTCGGTGTACATTCGGTTGTCGCTCTTGCCGTAAGGGTTTTCTTTTGAGTTCAAGGCTTTGTAGCCGCCGTTATTTTCAGGCAGTTTTTGCTTGATGATGTCGGCTTCAATCGTAACGCCCAAGTGATTGGCTTGCGAGGTGAGGTCGGCGGAAACGTGATAATCTTTATCTTGTTTGAAAGCGGGGTTGCGGAGGTAGCACCAAAGAATGGTCGCCATTCCTAAGTCGTGCGCTTGTTTGAAGGCTTCGGAAACTTCGATAATTTGTCGCCCCGATTCAGGCGAGCCGAAGTAAATCGTTGCGCCAACGGCAACACAGCCCATATCAAACGCCATCTTGATGTTGCCGAACATGATTTGGTCGAACTTGTTCGGGTAGGTCAGAAACTCGTTGTGATTGATTTTGGCAATGAACGGAATTTTATGCGCGTATTTTCGTGCAACGCTTCCGAGCACGCCAAAGGTTGAGGCAACGGCATTA
>CALGMC010000191.1 GCA_937959145.1 uncultured Chlorobiales bacterium | reverse complement strand
ATGTTGTTGAGCGACATGGCAATGCCGCTAACCTCGTTGATGCGGCGGCGAATGTTCAAACTTTCCTCATGCACTTCAAGGGCGGATTTAAGGTCGTGAGTGGTGCGAAAAACAACGCCAATGTTGTTGAGTGCCATTGCAATGCCTGATGAATCGCCAACAAGGCGCACCTGCGCTAAACTGATTTGATAATACTCCGTTGCTTTTAGATAATCGCCCAAGTTGAAGAAGACATTGGCAATCGTGTTTGCCGCGCGTCCGAGCAGTTTTGCGTCTTGATGTGCTTCGGCAAGAGCGTAACTTTTTTGAAGGAGCGGAAGGGCGTCGGAAAAGTTGGAAAGGTAATACTTCGCAAGGGCGAAAAAGTAATAAGCATCGGCGGCGTAGCGATACGGAGTCGAGTTCGTTAAAAGTGCGACAGCAAGCGTGCTAACTTGTTCGGCTTCCTCAAATTGAGACAGCCGAGAAAGACAAAGTGAAAGTCCGTTATATGCACGAATCAAAAGCAGAGAACGAGTAGAAGTGTCGGGCATTGCCGCAATGTTTGACAAGGCTTCACGGAACATGGATTCAGAAACATCGAGCGCGTTGTTGCGCATAGTTTCAAATGCTAAATCGAGCGACTGTTCAAGTTCGGTCATGTTTGGGAATGAATGACGATGTGCAGTTGGCAGATGTTTGATGTATGCCTACAGCTTTTCCATCCTTTTAATTTCTTGGGCAATTTGTTTAATGACGTCTTTATTTTGGACTTTCTCATCAATGCTGAAAACGATGAAGACTTGCCCGCCGAATTTTTTAGTAAAGGCTTCAAAACTTGCTTTCATTCTTTCGGAAACAGAGTAGTTGCCGAAATTTGCCTTTGCAGTTACAGGTTTGATTTGAATGCCAAATGCGCGTTCACCAACCCAACCGAGATAATCAATATCGCCTGCGTGGTCAAGTTCGGGGTCGCTTTCTTCAAATTTCACATTTGGAAATGTCTTTGCGAGATTGCCTTCAATGACGGACTTTTCTCTGATAAAACCGTCAAATGTTCGGTTGATGGTAAGGTTATGAATGTAGTCGATGCAGTCTTGTAGAGTAAGTTGGTTAAATGCTTCGGTCCATTCGGGAATAATAATTTCCTTGATTTTAACATAGAGACGTTCGCCAAGTTCTTCTATGGTCGCTCTTGTGATTTTGACAGGGGATTTCCCATCGGTTGTAGCGTTCTCAAAATACCATTTTTCCCACTCTTCTATGGTTTTCGGTTAGCATTGACGAATAAGTGCCATTACTGCACCAACTTTATTTGGTCGTGATAACTGATAGGTTTGGGTAGCGTAGTTGAGAACTTTCTCTTTTTTGCCAAACTCTTTTGAATATCGCTTTTTAGGTTTGGGTTGTTTTGCCATTGTGTTGAGGCGAGAGGGTTAAAAATTTGTCCTTGTATTTGAAGTCAATATCGCAGTCCACAAGTGCTAAACCGCTTTTGATTAAATGGGCGTTGATAAAAGTTTTGTTTTCAAGGTAGAGATAACAGAGAAGGTTATTCTCGCTATCGTGCTTGATGTTATCGTATTTTAGAAACACTCGTTTGCCTTTTGTTTTTTCGGTCAGGAATGCGATGGCTTTGCCGCTCGTGATTGGGTCTTGTTTTACACCGAGCAGTTTTATCGTCAAACCGTTGTTTAGACGAACTTTTTCGGGACTAATAATTTCTTTGACGATGAATAAATCCTCACGAGTGGTAGAACTATCTCTATCAATTTTTGAACCGAATTGAAGTTTTTTGACGTCGACTTTCTTGTCAAGTTTGTGAGGGTCTCTGAAAATGTAGGGAAGTTGCTGAATTGCGGCAGTAAAGTTCAGCGTTAGTGGTTGTTGATGTTCAAATTGGTAAGTCGTTCCATTCAAGTCGTTTTGATGGACTTCCAATTTTTCTTTGATGATAGGAATAAAGTCGGGATTGATTTCGTAGCCAATGGAATGTCTATGTAACTTTTTTGCCGCAAGCGAAGTTGTTCCGCTACCTGCAAAAGGGTCAAGAATTGTTTCGCCAATAAATGAAAACATTTTAATGAGTCGTCTTGGCAATTCTTCGGGAAATGTAGCGATGTGTTCATGTTGTCTTGCGCCAGCGAAGTTCCAATGACCTGCAAAAAACGTGTTCCATTCTTCGGCAGTCATTTTAGAAAACTCTTTTTGCTCTTTGGTCGGTTTCGGACTCTCGCCCAATTTTTTGAAGATGAGAATAAACTCGTAATCTAATTTCAAAATGCCGTTTCGCGGGTAAGGATACGAACCCATTTGAACGCCGCCGCCCGTTGTGTTAGAAGTGGTTACTTTCTGCCAAATAATCGCTCCCATATAATCAAAGCCAATCGTTTCACAGAACTTGATAATTTCTTCGCGAATCGGAATAACCTTATAGCGTCCGTAATAGACGGCTCTTGCAAATTGGTCGCCAATGTTAATGCAAAGCCTACACCCGTGGTGCAAAACCCTGTAACACTCTTTCCAAACCAAGTTTAAGTTATTGATGTAATTCTCGTAGCTGTCGTGAAAACCGATTTGGTTATCAGAGCCGTAGTCTTTTAACTGCCAATACGGTGGTGAAGTAATCACAAGGTGGACGGAATGGTCGGGCATTTCCGTCATGTGTCGGCTGTCTCCGTTAATGATTCGGTGATGTGTCTTCAAGTCGCGGAGTGGTTAGAGTTCAAAAAGCAAGTTTTACAGCATCAAATTAACACGTAGAAATCGCTAAATCTGCGACTTGCCATTTTAATGTAAAGGGTTTCGAATCGCGCTCAAAATTTTATCGCCCCCTTGTTGGCGCAAGCGTTCCGCAAGTTCAATGCCGACGGCTTCAGCATGCGCAACCGTCGTAATCCCTGACTTGACGATTGTTTCGCGAAGCGTCTCTTTGCCGTCGAGCGAGCCGACAAACGCGGAAAGGGTGAAGTCTCTGTCCGCAAACGTAGCGAATGCGCCAATCGGGATTTGGCAACCGCCCTCGAGCGAGCGGAGCAAACTGCGTTCGGCTTTGGTGGCAAGTTCGGTTTCGAGGTCGTTGAGTCGTTGAACCATGCTGATGATGTCAGTGTCGCCGTCGCGCGTTTCAATGCCGAGCGCGCCTTGTCCGACGGCAGGCAAGATGAGGTCGTGCGAAAGAATTTCAGAAATGTGCGCGTCTAATTTCAAACGATGAACGCCTGCAAAGGCAAGAAGCATGGCGTCGAGATTGCTTTCAAAAAATTTTTTGAAGCGCGTGTTGAGGTTGCCGCGAATGTCGTGAATGTCAAGGTCGGGGCGAAGCGCAAGCACTTGGGAGCGTCGGCGCAAACTGCCTGTTGCAATCTTGGCGTTTTTGGGAAGCGTGAGTAAAGTTGTTGGAGTTTTGGAGATAAGCACGTCGCGTGTGTCTTCGCGCTTGGTGATGGCGGAAATGGCAAGTCCGTCAGGCGTTTGTGTGGGAAGGTCTTTGAGGCTATGGACGGCAAGGTCGATGTCGCCACGAAGCAAGGCATATTCGATTTCGCGTGTGAAAAGCCCCTTGTCGCCGATTTTGGAAAGGGGAGAGTCTAAAATTTTATCGCCTGTGGTTTGAATATGTTGGAGCACAAACTGACGGTCGGGAAAGTGCTGTTCGAGTTCCGCTTTAACAAATTCGGCTTGCCAGAG
>CALGMC010000190.1 GCA_937959145.1 uncultured Chlorobiales bacterium | reverse complement strand
GCCGCCAAGCCCAATGAGGGAAAAGCGATGTTTTGGCGAAGGTTGAAAGCTGGCTTTGAGATTAAGGTTAGAGTAATTCGGAACGGCGGTTAAGCCTGTTGAGCCGATGAGCAAATCGAGATAACTTTTACGCGCCGAAATCATGAACGCGCCTTCGCCTTTTTGGAGCGGACCTTCGGCTTGAAAGCCCGCGCCTGCAAATCCTAAATCGAACTTGCCTCTGAACTCAGATTTATCGCCCTCGCGATAGCGAATGTCCATCACGCTGGAAAGGCGGTCGCCGAATCGTGCTGAAAATCCGCCCGCGCTGAAATTCACTTCTTGCAAAAAATTGACGTCAATCATGCCAATCGGTCCGCCTGTTGCGCCTTGTGTGCCAAAGTGATTGATGTTCGGCACTTCAATGCCGTCGACGAAAATGAAGTTTTCAATCGGACTGCCGCCGCGCACCACAAGGTCGTTTCGGTTGTCGGCACTTGACGAGACGCCGGGCAAAATCAAAACCATTCGGCTTACATCTTCCACCGCGCCCGGCGCGCGTCGCACTTCCTCTTGCGAAAGCGTGTTCGTGCTGACTTTCAAATCGGCTTGCTTCGTGAAAAACATATCCGCCGTTACCGTTACTTCCTCAACCGACGCGGTTTCGGAGAGTTGCAACTCTATTGTGAGTTTTGTGCTTTGCACCGAACCGACGAACACATCGCTTCGAACAAGCGGCTTGTAATCCAACGCCGTTACTTTCAAGCGATAGGTTTTCGCAGGCAATCCCGAAAAACGAAAGCGTCCGTTGATGTCGGATGTTGCGCCAAAGGGCGTATCGAGCAGTTGAAGTTTTGCGCCGACAATTTCTTGCTTCGTAATGCGGTCAATCACAACGCCTTCCAAAACGCCTGTTGGTGATGCGGTTTCGTTAGGCTGGGCATATAGCACGGCGGAAAGTGAGAGCAAAAAGAGACAACTCCACAAAAAAATCCTAAATGATTTCAGCATTGTCAGAATCGAAGGTTACAAGGCGTTTCAAGTGATGAACATAAAGATAGCACGACTTCGTGCAACGAATTGTGAAGGAATGTTATTTTTGCATTTCATTTCACTTTAATCGTTCAAGCAATAATGAAAAAATTTCTCATCATTGGCGGCGTGATTGTGTTGCTCATTTTGATTGCGGTTGCGTCGTTTCTTTACTTCGGCAACTACAGCACGGGCATTCGTGCGGGCGTGGTCGTGAAATTATCTGAAAGAGGATTTCTCTTCAAAACTTACGAAGGGCAAATGAACATCGGCACATTTGGCGCGTTCAAAAACGATGACAATCAACTCTCCACCGTTTTTGAATTTTCTGTTCCGAAAGACCGCAAGGAAGTCATTCAAGCCTTACAAGAAGCCTCACTGACAGGCGAGCGCGTTAATCTGCATTACGAAGAAAAATACTTCCACTACCTTTGGCTTGGCGATTCAAAGTATTTAATCACCAAAGTCGAGCGATTGCCGCAAGGCAAATCAAACGAGCGACCTGCGTTGCCTGAAACGACTTCGCCTGTCAATCCGCCGCTTCCGCCTGGGCAATAATTTCAATGACAGTTAAGCGTGATACATCACACATGAAACGCATTTCCACTTATACGCTTGGGTGCAAATTGAACTTTGCGGAAACCTCAACGCTCGCGCAATCTTTTCTTGCGCAAGGTTACGAACTTGTGCCATTCGGCGAAAAAGCCGACGTGGTGATTATCAACACATGTAGCGTAACGGAAAACGCCGATGCCAAATGTCGCAATGTGGTGCGCAAAGCCTTGAAGAAATCGCCTGAAAGTTTTGTCGCCGTCGTAGGCTGTTACGCGCAACTTGAACCCGAAGAACTTGCCTCGATTAAAGGCGTCGATGTGGTGCTGGGCGCAAAAGAAAAATTTGAGTTGATGAATTACATCGGTGCGGAAAAAAATCAAGAAGCCAAAATTTTCGTCAGCAATATTCAAACCGTCGACAACTTCGGATTCGGTCACTCCATCACCATCGGCGGCGAGCAAGACCAAACGCGCGCCTATCTCAAAGTGCAGGACGGCTGTAATTACAACTGCTCTTACTGCACCATTCCGCTCGCACGCGGACAAAGCCGCTCGGAATCGATTGATAAACTTGTCTTTCAAGCCAAGATGCTCATTGAGGCAGGCTATCAAGAAATCGTGCTCACAGGCGTCAACATTGGCGACTACGGCAACGCGCCCGACGGCTCAAAAGGTGAACACACATTTTTTGACTTGCTTCAAGCTCTCGATAAACTTCCAATTCCACGCCTTCGCATTAGTTCCATCGAGCCGAATTTGCTCACGAGCGACATGATTGATTTCATCGCAAGTTCTAAGCGAATTGTGCCACACTTCCACTTGCCGATGCAATCGGGTTCAGCGGAAATACTGCGATTGATGCGCCGACGCTACAACAAAGCACTTTACCGTGCGCGTTGCGAAGAGGTCGCCGCGAAAATTCCGAATGTGTGCATTGGTGCTGATGTGATTGTTGGATTTCCAAACGAAACAGACGAGCATTTTGAAGAAACATATCGCTTCATTGAGTCGCTTCCGATTGCCTATCTGCATGTGTTCACCTTCTCCAAGCGTCCCAACACACACGCGGCTGAACTGCTCGATGAACACAAGGTCGCCGAAGTGCCGAGCCACATTAAGCACGCACGCAGTCAAAAACTGCACGAACTTTCTTACTTCAAAAAGAAAGCCTTCGTTTCGCGCTTCATTGGCGAAGAAATGGACGTGCTGTTTGAAAACGAATTTTCGGACGATGAAGAGTTGAACGGCGAACAGGCTTCAAACGAGAAACTTTATTGCTACGGGCATACGGCAAACTACTTGCGCGTTGGTGTTGAAGTGCCGTCAAAGGCGTGGGCGAAAGAAAATTTGGTTAGGCAAATGCGCCGCGTCAGTCTTGTGGGAATTGACGACGCGCTGAATGTGATTGGCAAGCCGCTCATCGTTCAGGTAGCCGAGTAAGAATGAGTTTGAGTGAGCCATCTTGTTTAGTGAGCGTTAAGGTTTTTTCAACCAATGTGTAAGAAAACACGCCATCAAGCAAGACGACTTCATTTGCGAAATCTTCGGCGATAAATCGAATCGTGTTCGGCTTCTTCATCAGTTCATATTTGCCGCGAATGATGATAGGCTCTTCTTCTTCCTTCTTTTGCGAGCCGCTGAACTCGTTTTCTGTAAAGACAACGCCCACTTCGTAAGTCGGAATATAAACCGTCGTGAATGCGCCATTTTTCGGCTCTTTCGGTATCCGAACCGTTGTGCCGCGAAAACTTCCAATGAGTGAAGTCTTCGGCGGCACACTTTGGCAACCGGTCAGGCTTACAAGAAAAACCAAGAGAAAGTATCGCATGGTTTTAATCGGCTTGGCTCACAACGCTTGAAAGCGTGTGCTGTGTTTTAGATTGAAACTCTTGAATATCAATGCGGCGCAGAATCATAATAGCGGCGACAAGTCCGATGATTTCAATGCCGAATGCGGTCGCATAGCCAGCGTAATGATTTTGCGTAATCCAGAGCGCAATGTCGCGAATCGCGCCTCCCGTTGCATTAGCGACAAAGTTGGCAATAGCTTGTCCCATGCCCCAAAGTCCCATAAAGAGTCCTGCATTTTCGCGCGTGGTCATGTCCATCATAATCGTGAGCGAGCCGACCGTGAGCGCGCCGTTTCCAACGCCAAGCAGAAATACGCCGCCTTTGAACGTGAGAATATCAAACATCGGTGAAAGAGAAATCGCTAAAAAGCCAAGTGCGGAGACGAAACAACCGAGATAGGTCGTGCGCTTCTTGCCAATGCGATTGACGAAGAACAAGCCAAGTGTAACAATGCCGAGCATGGTGCCTGTGCCCCAAATGCGCGTGAGTTCAGTTGTTTGAGAAACGCTCATGCCAAAAAGTTCTGCGCCGAAAGGCTCGAGAATCACATCTTGCCCTTGAATGGCGACAACGGTTACGAACATAAAAATGAAGAACGCATAAACGGTCGGGTTTGCCACGAGTCGCTTCAAGGCGTCGCTTAAATGCAAGGCATGCTTTTCGTTCTTAACGATTTCATGCTCGCGGGCGAAGCGTTTTTCCGTGCCAAACACCGCGAGCCAAGTGAAGAAAATCGAGACGCCTGCGCCGACCCAAAAGAGCGATACAAGCCGCTCCATCGAGAAATTTTCGAGATACTTTCCGATGAAGCCGCTTGCGACAATCGTGCCGAAAATGAGAACGAACCAGCCAACCGTAACGGCTTTGGCTTTATGCTTTTCGCCTGCGCTATCTGCAAGAAGTGCGTAGAACATCGTGCCGACGACATTCACCCCGACGCCGTAAAGCGTGAAGGCGATGAGAAGCAAGGCGATGCCGAGCTCGAAATTTTCTTCAAATGCCAACGCACCATAAACCGACAGCACCACGCCCGATACAGCAAGCAGGTTTCCGACGATGATGTTCGGCGTGCGGCGCAAGCCAAATCGCAAGTGCGTATCGCTGTAATGACCAATCATCGGACGCACAAACGCCAAGATGTTGTGAAACCCAATCAGCACTCCGACGAGCGTCGCCGAAATGTTGAGTTCAACGACCATCACACGGTTGAGCGTGCTGTTGAGCAAAACGAAGAGCGTCGCTGTTGAGAGTTGAAGCAAGCAAATTTGCAAGACGCGCGGCA
>CALGMC010000189.1 GCA_937959145.1 uncultured Chlorobiales bacterium | reverse complement strand
AACAACGGCACACAAGGCAGAGGATTCGTAACGATGCGCTTCGATGGTGCAAACGACACAATGGGAACAGCCTTGCCGCTCTCAGGCAACGCAACCGTTTTCGCAGTCGCTGCAAACCGCCGTTCAACTATTAGCCCAAGTTCGCCTGAAGGGTTAATCTCCAATGAAGCAGGATACTATGCGATGTCTAATGGCGGGACGCGCCAATTTAATGTGGTCGGTGGTTCTGGAACATCAACCCTTGCGACGAACGGTGTTGCTGGAACACCAGCATTAGCCCAAAATCAATTCGCGATTTTAACCTCAACGCTTTCGGGTGCGGGAAATACGTCGCGCATACGATTAGGGTCGCTGATTGACAACACAGGCTACGGTCAAAACGATATTGCCGAAGTGTTGGTCTATAACCGAGTGCTATCCGCACCTGAAATTGCACAAGTCGAGCGGTATTTGAGCCTCAAATACAACATCGGCGTGCCTGTGAACACTGCGCCACAAAGCGTCGTGTTAGATAATTTCACCGTCAGCGATACCTTGCTCAATGGGTGGAGCGTTCTGGATATTGTTGGTGGACAGCCGACGCGCGACCGATACACGCTCAACTGGGTTACCGATGGCGGACAGCCTGCTCTCAAAATCGGAACAAGCGGTCAAACCGGTATCAACGGCTTGCCGCAAGGACGAACCAATTTACCGGGCAACCTTCCCGATACGCTCGGCGGCGGACGCGACGCAATTCGCAAATTCTTCAAATCATCGGCGACTGATACCACGCCCGTTAATTTGAGCCGTGCGAAAGTGCTTCATATCATCGCAAAAACCGATGCTGAAAACACCAACCGTTTCCAACGCGACATTGCACCAACGCTCAGCGTGATTCTGACCGATGCAACGCGCCCGCCTTACGTGTTCCCGAACGGCGATACGCTTTTCCAACGCCGCGCAACTAACGGTGGGCGTCGCTACTCCAATGAACCCGAACGCATGGTTACACTCATTGCCGATGGCAAGTATCACGAATACATCTTCGACTTTACAAACAACTTCAGAGGACTCGATTATGGAAATGTCTTTGGCTTCGGCGCAAATGCCGCTTATTCGGTGGATAGCACGCAAATCGAGTATCTGGATATTACGGTGAATCCAGGATTGATTGCAGGTATGACCTATCGCCACAACTTCGACGACCCTGACCGCGAAGCACGCGTCGTGGGAAATCGTGGTCCTGACAATGTTGGGGGCGATTTCATTCCCGTTTATACAACATCTGCGCCACGCTTTGTGGGCGATATTTTCATTCGCTCGATTGTGGCTAACGATGACCCATTCCCAATCAATCGCGTGAGCACATCAGCAAATCCGACGGTTGCCTCTGGCACTGCGGGTGAAGGCGGCTACGTGCTCGGTAATACAAATGCTTACCTTGAAGTGCGTCGCGGCTCAACGACAGCCGGAAGCATTAGTGCCTCTGTTGGAACAATCGCGCCTGAACCGGTCTTTTCGGTCAATGATACGGTTGGCATTCACAATGTTTATCGTATCAACGATGGCGACGGCAACGAGCACTTCGTTGTTCCGGGTCGTGTTTGGACGATTAACCAAACAGGATTAAGCGCATCAACCCGCTTCGATATTTCGATTTACTGCGGCGCGCTCACAGGCATTGTTCGTCCGCAAAACCTTTACATCGCCTATCGCCCGAATACATCATCACCTTGGAAACCGCTGACAACCTACCGCGACGGCGATTATCTCAAAGCCTTCAACCTTGCAGGCAACGAGTTCGGACAATTTGCGATTGCTTCAAAAACGACGCGCAACCCGCTTGCCGCACAGTTGAACGTTCAGAAGACCAGCAACAATGCGAAGTCTTACGCGCTGGCGCAAAACTATCCGAATCCGTTCAACCCAACCACGACCATTCAATACTCGATTGCCAATGCGGGCAATGTGAGCCTGAAAATCTACGACGTGTTGGGACGCGAAGTCGCTAATCTCGTCAATGGTCGCCAAGCCGCTGGTGAATACTCCGTTCAATTCAACGCGGCAAACCTCGCAAGTGGCATCTACTTCTATCGCTTGCAAGCCGGCGACTTTGTGCAAACAAAGAAAATGATGTTGGTGAAATAACGAGTCGGGCGTGTGGGGAAAGTATGTTCTCTGCGCGCCACCTTGTTTAGAAGTTAGACAAACGCTCACCCTGCTTGTTCGGAAAAGCCAGCGAGCAGGGTGAGTTTTTAATATGCAAAAAATGAGATTCGCTCTATTGGCTCTGGCTTTAACGACTGCGCTTTCATGCGCGCCACCCGCAAAAGAGGTCGCAAACTCCGTCGCTAAACAAGTCGATGTCTTCATTGGCACAACCGCAGGAGGCAATGTCCACCCTGGTGCAACCACGCCCTTCGGCATGATTGCGCTCTCGCCGCATACCGAGACGCAAGATTGGATTAACATGGGATACAATCACGCCGATTCGTTCATCATCGGATTTGTGCATAATCAAGTCAGCGGAATCGGGTGCGCTGAATACGGAAACTTCCTTGTTATGCCCGTGCGCAATTCCACCGTGCTTGAAAACTTCGGCTATAAATCACCACGCACAAACGAGCGCGGCAAGCCCGGCTACTACGCCACAGTGCTCACCAAACCTAATGTGCAGGTCGAACTCACCGCAACCGCACGCACCGCGCATCACCGCTACACCTTCAAGCAAAATGCAAAAGGCGATACGCTGAAATTGCTTTTCAACATGTCGCGCGCTTCATTTCCGCAAAAGCCGAAGCACTCCGAAGCCCATATCGGCGACGACGGCACGGTTCGCGGGCTCGGGCTCTTTTATGGTGGATTCGGTTCAGACCCCAGAGAAATGCAAGCGTTTTTTTCCGCAAAGCCCTCCAAAAAGCCTGATTTCATCGCCGTCTATAAACTCTCCAATAAGCAGTCTGAAATCCGTTCCGACCTTCGTTCTATTCAAGCTGAAGAGAGCGAAGAATGTGGCGCGATTCTCGGCTGGATTGCTAACAAAGATGAAGAAGAGATTGAACTCACCTGTGCGATTTCTTACAAAAATTTTCAAAATAGCGATAACTACATTCGTATGATTGAAGAGAAAGGCACGAACTTCAATCGTATTGCCGCACAAGTCGAGACGGCTTGGAATGAACTCTTGAATAAAATTCAAATTCAAGGCGGAAGCGAATCGGAGCGAACGCTCTTTTACACTGCGCTTTACCGCATGTGCCTCATGCCAACTGACATCACTGGCGAAACGCCCGACACTTTCAAAACCACAGGCAAAGCCTTTACAAATTACTTTGCGATTTGGGACACCTACCGCACACAAAATCCGTTCTTCACGCTTTGGCTTCCGTCGCTTCAAAAAGACCTGCTTAATTCGCTCTTGGATATTGCTGATAATCGCGGCTGGCTTCCCGACGGATTCACAGGCAACGCCTTCACCTCTATGCAAGGCGGCACCAATGCCGATGTGCTCTTCGCCGATGCCGCTGTTAAAAATCTTCAAGGCGTCGATTACGAAAGAGCCTTCAAGCATGTGATGAAAAATGCCACCGACACCACAGGCGATAAGCCAAGCATTGATGCACGAAAAGGACGCTTTCCCGAATATCTGCGACAAGGATTTCTCTACGCCGATAAGCAGTGGGTTTCCGTCAGCAAATCGCTCGAATATGCTTACAACGATTATTGCGTTTATGCGCTTGCGAGCACGCTTGGCAAAGGTGATTCGGCAAAGTTTGCACTCGAGCGCGCCTCAAAAGTGTTTGAACTCTTCGATACCACAATCGGATTTTTCCGACCGAAACGCTCTGACAGCAAATGGGTTGAGCCTTTTAAGCCGACGATGATTTTCCCCGAAGGTCAAGTGTGGAGTTACGAAGTGCATTACTACGAAGGCTCGGCGTGGCAATACTTGGGCTATGTGCCGCACGATTTTTATCGGCTCATTGACTTGCTCGGCGGCAAAGAAAAGTTCATCGCCAAGTGGGATACGATGTTCACCAATCGCGACAAAGAAGGTTACTTCACCATTTGGAACGAGCCTGATATGCTTGCCGTCTGGCAATACATCTACGCGGGCAAAGCCGATAGAGTGCAACTCTTCACAAGAGACATTCTCAAAAAAGATTTTCGTGTCGCGCCTGATGGCTACAAGGGCAACGACGATTCAGGCACACTTTCGGCGTGGTATGTGTGGGCGTCGCTCGGAGTGTTCCCAAATGCGGGGCAAGATTGGTATTTCGTCGGCAGTCCCGTCTTTACCAAAGTCGTCATGAAACTTGAAAACGGGAACGCGCTCGTCATCAATGCGCCGAATGCCTCCGAAAAAAATGTGTATGTGAAATCGCTCAAACTCAACGGTGTGCTGATTGAACGCGCATGGCTTCGCCACAGCGAAATCGCTAACGGCGCAACGCTCGACTTTGAGATGACTAACATGCCAACCGATTGGGGAAGCAGAGAACTTCCGCCCTCGCCTCTTTCGCAAAAAATCCAACAACAAAACAAACAAACGCAATGAATTTTACTGTTGCCTTCTTACTTGCCTGTGCAACCACAATGAGCGTTGCATGTTCATCTCCAAAACAAAAAAATGCCGAAACGGAAATCGCGCGCCGTGTGGATTCAGTTTTAACGTTGATGACCTTAGAGGAAAAAGTCATGCAAGTCTCACAAGTGGCGGCGTGGTTTGATTTCAAGACGAAGAAAACGAGCATCAATGATGAACACTTGGCGAAAGCAAAAGCAGGGGTTGGTTCGTTTTTAATGGTCTCGGAAGCGTCGGTTGCGCGCAAGTTGCAAGAGGCGGCAATGCAGTCGCGGCTGAAAATTCCGCTCATCTTTGGCTTTGATGTGATTCACGGATATCGAACCACATTCCCCATTCCGCTTGCGGAGTCGTGCTCATGGGATACGGCACTTGCTTACAAATCGGCGCGTGTTGCGGCGATTGAAGCCGCTTCGGCAGGAATTAACTGGACCTTTGCGCCAATGGTCGACATTGCACGCGACGCGCGTTGGGGCAGAATCATTGAAGGCGCGGGCGAAGACCCATATCTCGGCTCGCGTTTTGCCATCGCACGTGTGCGTGGATTTCAAGGCGAAGATTTAAGCGCAAATAATACTATCGCCGCATGCGTCAAACACTTTGCCGCTTACGGTGCGGCAGAAGGTGGCAGAGATTACAACACGGTCGACATCTCGGAACGCGCCTTGCGCGAAGTCTATCTTCCGCCATTCAAAGCCGCCATTGAGGCAGGCGCGCAAACCGTGATGACCGCGTTCAACGAAATCGCGGGCGTTCCTTCTTCTATCAACAAATACCTCTTGACCGATGTCTTGCGAAAGGAGTGGAAGTTCAATGGTTTTGTGGTAAGCGATTGGGAATCAATCGATGAAGTCGTCGCACATGGCGCAGTAAAGGATTACGAAGAAGCGGCTCAAAAAGCCATCACCGCGGGCGTGGATATGGACATGGAAGGCGAATCGTATCCAAAACATCTCGCTAAACTTGTTCAAGAAAAAAAGGTAAGCGAAGAGACGCTGAACCAAGCCGTTCGAAACATTCTGCGCGTCAAGTTCAAGTTGGGTTTGTTTGACGACCCGTTCCGATACATTGACGAGGCACGCGAAAAAGAAACGATGCTCAAAGCCGAACATCGTGCGCTTGCGCGTGAAGCTGCCGCTAAATCGATTGTGTTACTCAAAAACGAAAACGAGCTTTTGCCGCTCTCAAAGTCGCTGAAAACGGTTGCTGTTGTGGGGGCATTAGCGCAGTCAAAACGTGATATGCTCGGCGAGTGGGAAATGGTCGGCATGCCTGATGATGTTGTCTCACCGCTTGAGGCAATTCAAGCCACCTTGAAGACGGCGACAGTGTTTTATGCCAAAGGCTATGCACTGCCCGCGCCCGCTTGGAAGAAACGAAAAGGCGACGCCAAAGAGCCAACTGAAGCCGAACTGACCGCACTCCGAAACGAAGCCCTCAATGTTGCCAAACGCGCTGATGTGATAATCGCTGTCGTTGGTGAAACTGCCGACATTACCGCCGAAGCCCACAGCCGCGCCGACATCGGACTTCCGAAAGGTCAAGAAGAATTACTTAAAGAACTGCACAAACTCGGAAAGCCAATCGTGATGGTCCTGACCAATGGTCGACCGCTTGCAATTTCGTGGGCGGCTGAAAACCTTCCTGCGATTGTTTGTGCATGGCATCTTGGCGTTGAGGCGGGAAATGCTATCTGCGATGTGCTCTTCGGCGACACAAATCCAACAGGAAAACTAACAGTTACTTTCCCGCGAAGTGTGGGGCAAATTCCGATTTATTACAATCACAAAAACACAGGCAGACCGTCGCGACCTGAAACCGATACAGACCGATACAAATCCAAATATGTCGACCTGCCCGATTCGCCGCTCTATCCCTTCGGCTACGGACTTTCTTACACGACTTTTGAATACCGCGACTTGAAACTCTCCAAAAAGGAAATCAACAAAAACGAAACGCTGACCGCTACTGTAACCGTGAAAAATACAGGCAAGCGCGACGGCGTCGAGACGGCTCAACTGTATGTGAAAGATGTTGTTGGAACTTTCACGCGCCCCGTCAGAGAATTGAAAGGATTTCAAAAAGTCGAACTCAAAGCAGGCGAAGCCAAAACCATCTCCTTCAAGATTGGCAAGGAAGAATTAGCGATGCTCGATAAAAACTTTAAGCCGATTGTGGAAGCAGGAGAGTTCGAGGTCTATGTAGGTAGCGATTCGCAAGCGCGTTTGAAGGAAACCTTCACGGTGAAGTAATCGAGGCAATCGCCTTTGCCAATGCTTCGGCAGTTGGAATTTCAGGCACAGCACGAACCGAAAAGCCGAGCGATAGAGCGGCTTCTTTTGTCGTGTTACCAATCACGGCGATGTGTTGGCGTAGGGGAAGAGAATCTTTCGGTAATAGGTTGAAAAATGCTTCTGCGGCAGAGGGACTGAAAAACGCAATCCAAGTTATGTCCTCACGAGAAAGTAAAAGGGGAAGTGCGTGCGATGCTTCGGAGGAAAGGGTGCGCGTTTCATACACGATGAGTTCATCGCAGGTGCCGCCATGTTTCTGAATGGCATTTGGAATGATGCCGAGCGAGCGCGTGCCGCGAACAAAGAGAAACCG